>JACCXZ010000087.1 GCA_013696745.1 Nocardioidaceae bacterium
GCCACGGGCTGCGTGGCCGGCCCGCCCGCGTCAGTGCTCATCGGGTGGAGTCGCCAAGAGGTGTGGAGTCGCCAAGGGGTCAGGCGTCGGTGCGCTCGATCGTGACCGACTCGATGACCACCGGGTCGACCGGCTTGTCGCCTCGTGCGGTCGGCGTGGTCGCGATGGCATCGACGACCTCACGACTGGGCGCGTCGGCGACCTCACCGAAGATCGTGTGCTTGTTGGTCAGGTGCGGGGTCGGACCCACGGTGACGAAGAACTGCGACCCGTTGGTACCGGGTCCTGCGTTGGCCATGGCCAGCAGGTACGGACGGTCGAAACGCAGCTCCGGGTGGAACTCGTCCTTGAAGTTGTATCCCGGCCCTCCAGTACCGGAGCCGAGTGGACAACCGCCCTGGATCATGAAACCGGCGATGACACGGTGAAAGCCCAGACCGTCGTAGAACCTGCCGGTCGTCTGCTTGCCGGACTGCGGGTCCTTGTACTCCTTCGCGCCTTCAGCCAGGCCGACGAAGTTCTGGACAGTCACCGGCGCATGGTCGGAAAACAGCTCAATGGCGATCTCACCACGGTTGGTCGCGAGCTTGGCGATCAGCTTCTCGGCCACGAAGGGTTCCTCACTGTGTTCGGGGATCCGGTCAGTGCGGACCGGTACGACTGCCCGATCCTCCCACGCGCCGGGTAGGCCGACGGGAGCACCCGTGGTGGGGCCGATCTGTGGACCCGGCGATCGAGTCGCTACGGTGGAACGCCGAGGAGGACAGATATGCATCTGCGTCGCAAGAAGAGCACAACCGATCTGCTCAAGGAGCAGGTCTCCGACCTGACCGACCAGGCGGCCGACCTCACCGGTCGCGCCGTCACGACACTGGCGCCGAAGGTGGAGTCCGCCAGGGACGCTGCCGTCGGGGCCGCCGGCAATGTGTACGAGACAGCCAGCACCAAGGTCCGTGACGACTACGCCGCCCGCGTACGCGAGCAGTACGTGCCGCGCGCCCGTGAGGCTGCCGCACCAGCGGTGGCGGCCGCGATGGCCAGGGCCAATGCTCTCGCGTCGAAGGTCGAGCCGGAGGAGAAGAAGAGCGGCACGTTCAAGAAGCTCGTGCTGCTGCTGGGTCTCGGAGGCGCCGTCGCCTTCGTGCTGAAGAAGCTGGGCAGCCCTCCCTCGAGCCCGCCGCCACACCCGGCCCGCGTCCGCAAGGCATCGCCTCCACCGGCTCCGGCGCCCGCTGCTGCTGCTGCGGAGCCCACGTCCTCGCCACCGGTGGACCGCGGGAACTCCAACCTCTCCGGTGGGGACACCGCCAGCGACGCCGGGCGATGAGCGCCAGCGGAGCTGACCGACTGACCGGCTGACCGGCTGACCGGCTGACCGGCTGACCGAGCCAGCGACGGGGGCCCCTATGCCCATAGGTTGAGCACCGGGGACCCCGTCGCTCACTCTGCGGCCATCAGCTCGCGGGTGTGCCGTGTCGCCCGGCGTTCGGCGACGAAGCTCACCACCGGGATGGTGGCCAGCAGCATCGTGGTGATCGTGAAGCCGACCGACCAGCCGGCCTCGCGGGAGAGTAGCGCGGTCACGACCAGCAGGATCATGTAGAGCACGCCATGCACCGGCGAGATCGCAGCAGTCCACTCGCCGACGTCCTGCCAGACCGAGTCCGGACCGGTGAGCAGCGTCATGAGCCAGCCGCCGACCACGGGGAAGAGAAAGAACCCGACCACGAAGGCCATGACGCGGTAACGCACGAGGGATCCAGCCACCCCGTCAGGCTACGACGTGAGCACCGGGGTCCTCGCCTCCGGTCGTCCCCGCTGCCCCCGCACCGAATCGGTGCACATGCGCCACCACATGAACAGCGCGAACGCGCCGAACACCCACCACTGCAGGGCGTAGGCCAAGTTTGTCAGCCCGGTCGTCCACGAGGCTTCCAGCTCGGGCGGGCTCACGACCGCCAAGGCTTGCTTATCTGCGGGCGCCTGCTCGGTGCGCAGCGCGTAGGCCGGGTAGAGCCGGTACGGCAGCTCGTTGACCAACGCCGGGATGCGGATCGAGCCGATGACCCGGTCGGGGCCCGGCACGCTTCGTTCGAGCCCATCGTGGTCGTCTCCGGGCTGCAACACCGCCGTGACACTCACCGGGCCGGTCGGCACCGGCGGGAGCACGGGCTGCTCGGTCCATCCCCGGACCACGAGGAGGGCTGCGCGGTCGGCTGCCGCAGCGTCGACCAGCAGGGGGCTCAGCACCCAGAAGCCGGTGCGCCCGTCATGCTCGCGCCCGCTGACCAGCAGCTGTTGGTCAGCTTCGACGTACTGGCCGTCCGCGACCACCCGTGCCCCCACCTGGTCGGTGTCGATCACCCCGTCGACCGCCAGCGCTTCGGTCAGCTGCACCGGCGTCACGGTGGAGCGGTCCGCACGCTCGTCGGCCTGCTCCCTGTCGTACACGTCGTACTGCCACCACCCGGCCACGACGCAGAGCACCGTGACGGCCACGGCGAACGCGTGCAGCGCGAGCATCGCCGGCGACGTGAGGATCCGCCAGGGCGAATCAGCACTCAATGACGTTCACCGCCAAGCCACCGCGCGCGGTCTCCTTGTACTTCACCTTCATGTCCGCGCCCGTCTCGCGCATGGTCTTGATGACCTTGTCCAGGCTGACCACGTGCCGGCCGTCGCCGTGCAGCGCCATCCGGGCGGCGATGATCGCCTTGACGCTGCGATCGCGTTGCGCTCGATGCAGGGGATCTGCACGAGCCCGCCGACTGGGTCGCACGTGAGCCCCAGGTTGTGCTCCATCGCGATCTCAGCGGCGTTCTCGACCTGTTCCGGGGTCCCGCCGGTGACCTCACAGAGGGCGCCGGCTGCCATCGAGCAGGCGGACCCGACCTCTCCCTGGCAGCCGACCTCGGCGCCGGAGATGGAGGCGTTCTCCTTGTACAGCAGGCCGATGGCTCCAGCGGTGAGCAGGAACCGTACGACCGCGTCATCGGAGCCGTGCGGCGTCCAGCGCACCAGGTAGTGCAGCACAGCAGGGATGATCCCGGCAGCGCCGTTGGTGGGTGCCGTGACGACGCGACCGCCCGAGGCGTTCTCCTCGTTGACCGCGAGTGCGTACAGGTTGACCCAGTCGATGCCACGCATGGGGTCGTCCTTATCGTCGGCCGCGTGCAGCTGGGCGTGCAGCCCGGCGGCCCGGCGCGGCACCTTCAGGCCACCAGGCAGCGTCCCGCCGGTCGCGCAGCCCCTGGTCACGCACTCCTGCATGACCCGCCAGATGGACAGCAACCCGTCCCGGATCTGCTCATCGGTGCGCCAGGACTGCTCGTTGGCCGCCATCACCGCACTGACCGATAGGCCGGTCTCCTGGGTCCACGCCAGCAGCTGCGCGCCAGTCGTGAACGGATAGCGCACCGGCGTGGTGTCGGGCACGATCCGGTCCTTGCCGGCGGCGTCCTCGTCGACCACGAACCCGCCACCGACCGAGTAGTACGTGCGCTCCCGCACAGTCTCACCCGGGTCGTCGTACGCCCGGAAGGTCATGCCGTTGGGGTGGTACGGCAGCGAGGTGCGGCGATGCATCACCAGGTCGTCGGCGTCCCAGGCGACCTCACGAAGGCCGGCGAGCCGCAGGCGACCGCTGGAGCGGATGCCCGCGACCCGGGACTCCGCGGTGCTGGTGTCGACCTCCTCCGGCGACTCGCCCTCCAGGCCCAGCAGCACGGCCTTGTCGCTGCCGTGGCCAAGGCCGGTGGCGCCGAGGGAACCGAACAGCTCGGCCTTGATCCGCGTGACACGCGGCAGGTCCCCGTCGGCGAGCAGTCCTCCGACGAACGTACGGGCCGCGCGCATCGGCCCCACGGTGTGCGAGCTCGAAGGCCCGATGCCGATCGAGAACAGGTCGAACACGCTGATGGTCACCAGGCCATGATGCCCCTTGTGTCATGTCGGACGCCTCACCTGGCCCAATTCGGTTGGCGAGGGGGTCCCCTGTGGCAGACCTATTGGCACGGGGGTCCCCCTCACTCGTTCAGCGGCCGCCGAACGGGGTGATCGTCGGGTACAGAGGGAACTGCCCGGCGAGCGCGCTGACCCGGCCACGCAGGGCGTCCAGCTCCTCGGTGGAGGGGTCAGGCTGCAGTGCGCCCGCGATGATGTCGGCGACCTCGCGGAACTCCTGCGCGCCGAACCCACGGGTGGCCAGCGCTGGGGTGCCGATGCGCAGCCCCGAGGTGACCATGGGCGGCCGCGCGTCGAACGGAACCGCGTTGCGGTTCACGGTGATCCCGATCTCGTGCAGCCGGTCCTCGGCCTGCTGACCGTCGAGGACGGAGTCGCGCAGGTCGACGAGCAGCAGGTGCACGTCGGTGCCGCCGGTCAGCACGCTCACTCCGACGCCGGTGAGGTCCGGCGCGGTCAGTCGCTCGGCGATGATGGCAGCGCCCTGCACCGTGCGTCGCTGGCGGTCGGCGAACTCTTGTGTCGCCGCCATCTTGAAGGCAACCGCCTTGGCTGCGATGACGTGCTCGAGCGGACCACCCTGCTGACCGGGGAACACCGCGGACCGGATCTTCTTGGCGACCTCGTCGTCGTTGCTGAGGATCGCCCCGCCCCGGGGGCCGCCGAGCGTCTTGTGGGTGGTCGTGGTCACGATGTGGGCGTGCGGGAGCGGCGAGGGGTGCAGGCCGGCCGCGACCAGGCCGGCGAAGTGGGCCATGTCGACCATCAGCCAGGCACCGACCTCGTCGGCGATGGCCCGGAAGGCGGCGAAGTCGAGGTGGCGGGAGTAGGCCGACCAGCCCGCGATGATCATGGCCGGTCGGTGCTCGACCGCCAGCGCGCGGACCTCGTCCATGTCGACGAGGTGGTCGTCCTTGTTCACGTGGTAGGCGGTGACGTCATAGAGCTTGCCGGAGAAGTTCATCCTCATGCCGTGCGTGAGGTGACCGCCGTGCGCGAGGTCGAGGCCGAGGATGGCGTCGCCCGGCTTGATCAGCGCCATCATCGCCGCCGCGTTGGCGGTGGCACCCGAGTGCGGTTGCACGTTGGCGTACGAGGCGTCGAACAGGGACTTGAGTCGCTCGATCGCCAGCGTCTCGGTGACGTCGACGTGCTCACAGCCGCCGTAGTAACGCTTGCCGGGGTAGCCCTCGGCGTACTTGTTCGTCAGCACGCTTCCCTGCGTCTGCAGCACCGCGAGCGGCGCGAAGTTCTCCGAGGCGATCATCTCCAGCGTGTCCTGCTGACGGCGCAGCTCGTCATCGAGCGCCGCGGCGACCTCGGGGTCGAAGACCTCGAGCGTGTCGTTGTGGGTGTTCGGGGCGGTCATCACAGGACTCCTTCGCGTGCTGGGCTCACACGCCCTGGGCAACACTCAGCCTAGTGGACCCGGTGGGCACCGTGGGTGGCGTCAGATGTCGCTCTCGGCGCCGATCGTGGTGGTGTCACCGTGCCCGGTGTGGACCACCGTCTGCGCAGGCAACGTCAGCAGCCGTGTCCGGATGGACTCCACGATCGTGTCGTGGGAGGAGTACGACCGGCCGGTGGCTCCAGGGCCGCCGGCGAAGAGCGTGTCCCCACTGAACACCGCGTCGAGCTCCGGCGCGTACAGGCAGGTCGAACCCGGAGAGTGCCCCGGGGTGTGGATCGCGGTCAGCGTGACACCGGCGACCTCGACCGTGGTGCCGTCACCGATCTCGCGATCGGGTGCCACCGTCGGGTGCAGCTGGTCCCACAGCATCCGGTCGGCCGGGTTCAGCCAGATCGGCGCGTCGACTGCGGCCTGGAGGTCCAGCACCGCGTTGATGTGGTCGTTGTGCCCGTGCGTGCACACGATCGCCACGACCCGACGCCCGGCCACCGCCTCGACGATGGGCATGGCGTCGTGCGGTGCGTCGACCACGAGGACCTCGGTGTCGTCCCCGATCAGCCAGACGTTGTTGTCGACGTCCCAGGTTCCCCCGTCCAGGCTGAACGTGCCGGACGTGGAGACGTGCTCGATGCGGGCCACTGGTTCCTCCGGTCGGGGGGCATGTGCGCGTGTCGGCCGTTCAACTCCCGGCGCCCGAGGAGTCCCGGGGTTGCCCTCGGAGTCGGTGTCGAACGGCGGTCCGTCGGGCACCGGTTCGCCGGCAGCCACGCGATCGGAGACACGTGCACCGTCGATCCGTTGCGCACCGCCGGAGCCCATGTCGGCCGGGGACGGCCGTGGTTCCGGCTGCGTGGCCGCGTCGCCCACACCGCTGTCCACCGCACCAGCGGAACCCGTCTCGGCGTCCCGGATCCGCTCGACGCGGGATTCCCCCGAGGCGGTGTGGCCATCCGGTGTGTGAGGTCCGTCGACCTGGCTACCGGCTTCGGCCGTCTCGACTGCCTCCTCGACGGTGGCACCACTGCGGTCGTGGTCGGGAGAGCCGGGCGAGTCTGCCGGACCCGTACCGCCGGAACCATGTGTGTTCACTCGTCCTCCAAGGCCGGTGGCGCCTCGACGGCGACGTCCCTCCGCAGTCTGTGCCCCCCTCCGCTGCCAACGCAAGGCGTCGCTGGACGGTGTCATTTCCTCGCCCGAGAAGTGGGGGCCGCCGTACTGGGACGACGAGCACAGCCGGTACGCCCGCAGTCCGGTCAGAACATTCTCAAGTTCGGGCCCGGGGAGCTCGACCACACGCTCGTCCATCAAGCCCTCGTCGACGAGTTCCACTTCTGGGTCCTCCCGGTCCTCGCCGGACGAGGCGACCGGCTCCTGGACGGGATCGACACCACGCACCTGAAGCTCATCGACACCACGAGGTTCAGTTCGGGCATCGTCGTGTTGACCTACGCCCCCACCTGACCGGGTCAACGTCAGCCAAGCTACGATGCGGCGCTCTGCGGCAGTGTTGACGGACCGTCAGCCCCGCCGGCGGGCGGCAGTGCGGGTCGCCGCGTTCGAAGCCACGGACACCACGTGCTCGAGGGGACCACGCGCCACATGGGAGCGCACGCCGATGCCGACGAGGAGCGCCACCACCACGTGTACCGCGAAGAGCTCCTCCGGATCCTGCGGCCCCACACCGTCGGCCACGGCCAGCACGTGCAGCGAGTAGAGCGTCAGTGTCATCGACCCGAGCCACGCCAGCGGGACCAGTGCCCGACCGGCCAGCGGCTCGAGGAGCAGCAACAGCCCCAGCAGCGCGAGAGCGGTGCCGATCGTGTGCGCCAGGTCCAGCGGGGTGCTGCTGTGCGGTCCCATCGTGGCCAGCCACCACCAGGTGGTCGGCGGGGTGGTGCCGGAGACCAGGACGCCCGACGCATCCGCAGGCAGCGCGGCGCGGGCGGGCGCGAGGCTGAGCAGCAGCTGTGAGACGGCTACCGATCCCACCGCGAGGGCCACTCCGGCGCCACCGAGCCACACGGCAATCCGCCGGCTGCGCAGGTCCAGGCGCCCCACGGCGAGGCCGGCGCACAAGTACGCCGTCCAGGCCAGCGCCGGGTAGTAGCCGGTGAGCAGCAGCTCGGTGACCAGCGTCGCCGGTTCGGCGAGGTCGCCCCCGTCTGGGCTCGGACCACGCTTGGGCGGCAACCCGCCGCGCACGACGTGCGAGAGCACCGGCACACCGACCGCCACCAGGACCGTAGACGCAGCAAGGACGCGGGTCCTCAGCCCGACCAGCGGGATCACCAACAGGAAGAGCACGGCGTAGTACGCCAGAATCACCGCGATTCCCGAGTCCAGGGATCCCAGCAGCAGTCCCAGCACGCCGATCAGCGCGGCGCGCACCACCAGTCCGGCGGCACTCGTACGACCGGTCAGGGACAGCGCGACGCCGGCGAGGACCGCGAAGGCGGCCGCGCTCCGGCCACGGAAGACCAGGTCGCTGGTCGACACGCTGCCGTCGGGGTCGGTCCCGGGAAGCAGGTGCACGGCGAACATGCCGATCAACGCGAGCGCGCGGGCCGCATCGACGGCTGCGATACGGCGCCGACTCGCTCCCCCGCGGTTTACCAGGGTCCCCTGGTAAACCTCACCTCCCATGGGACGCAACCCATGGGAGGTGAGCACTTGCCGCGGGGTGTGCTGCTGGATGCCGAGGGGAGTACGCCGGTCGGCGCGCGCAGCCCCCGCGGCTCACAGCACGACGACCGACCGGAGCACCTCACCGCGGTGCATCTTGTCGAACGCGGCCTCGACGTCCCCGATCCCGATGGTCTCGGTGACGAAGGCGTCCAGGTCGAGACGGCCCTGCAGATACAGGTCGACCAACATCGGGAAGTCACGGCTGGGCAGGCAGTCGCCATACCAGCGCGACTTGAGCGAGCCGCCGCGGCCGAAGACGTCGATCAGCGGCAGTTCGAGGGTCATGTCCGGGGTGGGTACGCCGACGAGCACGACCGTACCGGCGAGGTCACGGCCGTAGAACGCCTGCTTCCAGGTCTCCGGCCGGCCGACAGCGTCGATGACCACGTCGGCACCGAACCCGCCGGTGAGGTCCTGCACCGCGGTGACCACGTCCTCGACCGCGGAGGAGTCGATCGTGTGGGTGGCCCCGAGCCCCTCCGCCCACTGCAACTTCCGGGCGTCGAGGTCGACGGCGATGATCCGAGCTGCGCCGGCCAGTCGGGCACCGGCGATTGCCGCGTTGCCGACGCCGCCACAACCGATGACCGCGACGGAGTCACCGCGTCCCACGTTGCCGGTGTTGATCGCCGCACCGAGGCCGGCCATCACCCCGCAGCCGAGCAGCCCGACCGTCGCCGGCGAGGCTGCGGGGTCGACCTTGGTGCATTGCCCGGTATGCACCAGAGTCTTCTCGGCGAAGGCACCGATGCCGAGCGCCGGCGACAGCGCGGTGCCATCAGAGAGGGTCATGGGCTGGGCAGCGTTGTGGGTGTCGAAGCAGTACCAGGGGCGACCGCGCCGACAGGCCCGACACCGTCCGCACACGGCGCGCCAGTTGAGGATCACGAAGTCGCCGACCGCGACGTCGGTGACCCCCTCGCCGATCGACTCCACGACGCCGGCGGCCTCGTGCCCGAGCAGGAAGGGGAACTCGTCGTTGATGCCGCCCTCGCGGTAGTGCAGGTCGGTGTGACAGACACCGCAAGCCTGCACCTGGACCACGGCCTCACCGGGACCTGGATCTGGGACGACGACGTCCTCGAGGGTGACCGCCCCACCCTTGGCCCGAGCGACGACACCCTTGACGGTCTGCGGCATGTTGTTACTCCCTCGGGTCCGTACCTGCGCTTGTCGACCGGACACCGGCGCTGGCTGCGTTGCACACGCCCGGCCTTCGAAACACTAGTCGTAGAGTCCGGACATGGCCCGGGCTGAGCTGCACACCCGTCCACTCACCGACGACGACCTGGTCGGCGTCCTGGAGGTGCGGCGTCGTTCCTTCGGACCGTCCACGACGTCCGTCGAGGAGTACGCGGCACGGCAACGTCTGCTGCTGGACGCCGGCCGGATGCTCGGTGTCCT
>JACCXZ010000092.1 GCA_013696745.1 Nocardioidaceae bacterium
TCCGACAGCATCACAGGCCGCTTGCAGCGTCGAGCCTGACGCAATGACCAGCCAGAACCGGGCCTGCTTCTCGATCAGTTCCTTCTTCGACCACATCCACAACACCTCATATCGGTAGGGGTGTTGCGACGACCGATTGAGCCCGCCGATCTCCCTGCGGGACGGCGATGCCGTGGTCAGGCTCAGGCCGTGGGTAGGTGGAACGGTGTGGTGTGGCGGGTGGCGATGCGCCATCCCGCAGGGGTCGGCATGAATTGCTGGGTGGTGTCGAGGACGCGGTCGGTGAGGTAGTTGCCCGCCTCGTCACGCACGAGCAGTACGAGGACGGCGTCCAGGGTGATCTCTCCGTGTGTGTGATCGGTGCGTGTCGTCTCGTTGGCGATGATGTGGGCGGTCTGCCGGTCGGTCTCGGCCTGGCGCTGGGCGAGGAATTCGCTGATCGCGGTGCGGCCTTGCAGTTGCTGGCCGCGGGCGGTGAATGAGGCGTCCTCGGTGAACAAGTTCAGTGCGGTGCTGGCGTGTCCGTGGTCGATGGCGGCGAGGAACTCTACGAGCACGGCGTGACAAGCTGCCGCTCCGTCCGCCCGGTCGGGCGTGGTGGGTCGTGTCATGGGCGGGGTCCTTTGGGGTCACCGTCGAGGGCGGGCATCGGCTCGCCGGTGGGGTTCCAGGTCTGCAGGAACGCGGCTTGGGCTGCGGTGTCGACGATCTCGATGCGGGCGCCGATGCTGTCCATGCGGTGGTAGGCGAAGCTGCGGCCGTAGGGGCAGCCGTCGAAGTCGGGCGGTAGACCGGCCTCGACCAGTTGGTCGGCGCTGTCGGGGAGGGAGTGGGTCCACCAGCCGAGGTGGTGGAAGTGCGCGCCATCGGTGTTGGTGTCCCACGGGCTGTCGGGTGGTCCCTCGATCAGTTCGATGTGCGGAACGGTGCGGGAGAACACGATCCGGTAGGGCCAGGCGCCGAGTGTGTCGGGTCGGGGCGTGTTCCATTCGATCCCGGCGGCGGTGGTGAGGTCGTCCATGGCGACACCTCGAGGTCGGGCACGGCGAAGCACACGTGGTAGAAGTCGGTCATCAGGTCAGCCTCCTGCCTGGGTCGGCGTGGCGTCGAGGACGTGGTCTCTGTCGGGGCGGGCGGGTGGCGGGAACGCGTGATGTCGGGCGAGGCTGACCACGACCAGCGCGGCGGCGAAGATGGCCAACCCGGCCCACGGCAGCGAGGCAACGTCGAGGCTGCTCAGGGCGATGCCGCCGGTCAGGCTCCCGGCAGCCATCCCGGCGTTCAGGGCGGTCACCAGCATCGATTGGGCCACGTCCACGGCACCACCGGCGGCGTGAGCAGATGCGGTCTGGAAGATCGTCGGTGCTCCGCCGAGGGTGAAACCCCATACGGCGGTGGCGGCCACGACGAGCACCGGGTTCGTTCCGACCAGCGCGAGTGCGGTCATGACCATCGCGAACAGGCTCAGGCAGGCCAGCGCGAGTCCACGCAGGTGCCGATCGATGAGCAGTCCGGTGACCCACAGGCCGGCCATCGCCGAGGCCCCGAACACCAGTAGCACCGCGCCCACTTGACCGCTCAACCCCGCGCGAGAGAGGACTGGGGCGACGTAGGTGAACACGGCCATGTGGCCGACTTCGAAGGCGAAGGCGGCCAGCAGCACCGCCAGCACGCCGGGCCTACGCACGACCCGGACCAGCGGGGTCCGTTCCCCGGCGGTTTCCCCGGCCACCTCCGGTACCGCGACCAGGACCCAGCCGGCCGTGGTCAGCGCCAGGGCGGCCATCACGATGAACACGGTGCGCCAGCCGACCAGGCCGGCCGACATGGTGCCGAGCGGGGTCCCCAAGGCCAGCGCCAGGGGGATCCCGGTGGCGTTGGTCGGGACCCGGATGTCGGGGCTGCGGTTCTTCGCGGACTCCTTCGGCCTGGTGATTGCCGCATCGGCGGTCGTGCAGCTCGGCCCGACGGCGTTCTGGGGTTCGTTCAGCCCGGTGGTGGCCTCAATCGCGCAACCCGGGGAGCGGGAGCGGTGGTTCGGTTTCCTCGGCGCGCTCCGCAACGCAAGCTTCGCGATCGGCGGCCTCGTCGCGGCCGTGGCGCTGACCGTCGGAACCGCCACGGCCTACACCGCGGTCATCGTGGCGAACGCCGCCTCGTACCTCCTTGCTTTCGGTCTGCTCCTCTCGGTACGCAGCCCTGCCCCCGTCGATCCCTCGCCGCCAGCGCCGGGCTCACGGTCGGGGTGGGGCCAGGTGCTGCGCGACCGGGCATACCTGCTGCTCGTCGCGACCAACTACTGCTACGCGATCTCAGCGATGGCGCTCAACATCGCGATGCCGGTCTACATCATCGAGGTCCTGGAACTGCCCGGCTGGGTCGCCGGCGTGCTGTTCACGCTCAACACGGTCATGATCGGGCTGGGCCAGGGACTTGTCGTCAACGCGATGCAGGGCTCGGTGCGAACCAACATCGTGGCGCTCGGCTCCCTGCTGTCTGCTGCGTCGTACGTCGTCATGCTCAGCGCCGACTGGACGACCGTGGCCATCGGCGTGGTCCTCGTGCTGGCCGGAGCCGTCGTCTACACCGGCGGTGAACTCGTCGCCGGGCCGGTGCTGACCGCCTTGTCCACCGACGCCGCACCCGAGCACCTGCGCGGCCGGTACGTCTCGCTCTACCAGCTGTCCTGGACTATCGCGTTGACCACCGCGCCGGTCTCGCTGACCTGGCTGCTGGAGAAGGGACCCACCGCACTGTGGGGAGCGCTCACAGCGGTCGCGCTGGCCGGCGTACTGCTGTCGGCGCTGTTGCGTCGGGCAATGCCGCTCGCCGCGGCGAAGGTGACCAATGCGCCCGCTACTGCACTCCCACAGACGCCGTAGCTCCCGCAGCTACTGGCCGGCACTGTGACGATCTCCTCGCGCACGGGGGCTGGCTGGGCGGATGCCACCAGCGGTGAGGACAGCGGCGGCTGGCTGGCGTTCTTGTGCGGCGTCACAGCCCGCGGCCTGTCCGGGGTCCGGCTCGCCACCTCCCATGCCCACGCCGGCCTGGTCGCATGCGACAGCCTGCGTGGCTCGTGCAGAGCCTGTCTGAGGCGTAGCTACCCGTCGGCGAGTAGACGCGGACACGGGCGGAGCCTCCTCGCAAGACAGCGACCCGCAACGACTCGGCGTCAGTTGGAAGTCACCCGACAGCTCGCGTCCGGCGGCGCCACCGTGATCCTGGGCGCCCGTGACCTCGCCAAGGGCTGGTCGGCTGCCCCGACGACGGTCCGACTGGCGGCTTCTTCCGGGACGGCCGTCCGATCCCCTGGTGACACCACTCGTGACAACCCGTGCCTGCGCTAGGCCGCTCGAAAGGAGCACGTATGACCTCCCCCCTCACCACCGAACGCGTCCGGTTCCCCTCCGGCACCGACATCCTCGTCGGCGACCTCCACCGACCCGTCGACGCACCCGACACGGGACCGGCCGTGGTCGTCACCGGCTCCTGGACCACGGTCAAGGAGCAGATGGCCGGCCTGTACGCGCGACGGCTCGCTGCCGAGGGACTGACCGCGCTGACCTTCGACTTCACCGGTTACGGCCAGAGCCAGGGCATCATCCGTGATCTGGAGGACCCGAACCAGAAGGCCGCCGACATCAACGCCGCTGTGGGCTTCCTGACCACGCTCGACGGCGTCGACGCCGAACGGATCGGCGCCGTGGCCATCTGCGCAAGCTCGGGCTACACAGCGGTCAACGCCGCCCGCGACCCTCGGGTCGCTTCGATGGCGTTGGTAGCCCCGTGGCTGCACGACCCCGAGCTGGTCCAGCCCTACTACGGCGGCGACGACGGCGTCACCACACGCATTCAAGCCGGCCAGGCAGCCCGCGCCGCCTACGAAGCGACCGGGCGCGTGGACTACGTGCCCCGCCGTGTCGGCCACCGACGAGACCGCGGCGATGTATGGGCCGTGGGACTACTACCTCAACCCCGACCGTGGAGCCATCCCGGAGTGGGGCGGACGGTTCGCGGTGATGGCCTGGCCCGGCTGGCTGACCTACGACCCCATCCTTGTCGCCGACCAGATCACGCAGCCGGTGCAGATCGTGCACAGCCACCACGGTGCCGTCCCCGACGGCACCGAACAGTTCTACGAGCGCCTAGCCGGGCCCAAGGACATCACGTGGATCGCCGGTGAACAGCTTGACTTCTACGACCAGCCCGCCCAGATCAACCCCGCGATCCGTGACGTGCTCAACCACTTCCACGACACGTTGTGAACCAGGACATGATGGGTCCCACCGCCATCGTCGTGAGTGCGCTGATCTCGGCCGGATCCTCGCCCCCGGCGTCACTGCGATCGTCGGGGCGCGCACCCCTCGCCTAGCTGCAGGAGAATCGCGCCAGCCTGGGACCTGTTCTTGGACGAACAGGCACTCACCCGCCTTGACGAGGCCACCCGCATCGACCTGGGCTTCCCGATGGAGTACCCCGGCCGCCTCGTGCGACGCCGCTCTGGTCGATCGTCTTGATTCCCTTGCTGCTCACGCTCAGGCGCACGGTCCGCCCGAGTCTGGGCACCCAGTAGCGCTTGATCTGGGCCTGAAACCCGCGGCCTGCGGCGCCCTCGAGATCCGTGGAAGGACTGCATCAGTCCAAGGCATCAGCCCGACCCGCGGCGCCGTGCATCGACAAACCCAGGGACCGTCCTCCATCTACCGTGAGGACCGTCCCGGTGACGTACGACGATCGCTCGCCCATCAGAAAGCTGACCGCGTCAGCGAT
>JACCXZ010000098.1 GCA_013696745.1 Nocardioidaceae bacterium
CGTTGGTGATTTCCCGGACCGAACACGTTCGGCCATCACGAGGCTCCTGAGGGGAAGGACAGGAACAGACCCCCTGACCATGCCGCCGATTCTCACCGCGTCAGCGGACCACGCGCGGAGTGTCCCCAAACAGGGTCAACGTTGGTGGACGCGGTACTAGTCGTCGTGGTCGGACTGTTCGAGCTCCTCGAACGGCTCGAGGGCGTTGCTCAGGGTGCGGTGGTCGAGCTCCTGCTGGCTGCGGTACGCCGCACGCCCCAACATGTTGCTCGCGACGGACGACACGACCAGCGCGGCCCCGACAGCCAGGGCTGCCTTGACCCCGTCGAGGACGGTGAGGTCGCCCGCTGCGAGATCGTGCACCGCTGCGCCGATGATGATCAGGGGGAGGCCCGCCGCGGTGGCGGGGCTGAGGTTGTTGACCCGGCTGATGGCGTCACGGGAGCGCAACATGCCGATCGCCGTGACGGCGAAGAACAGCGACCCGAGCAGCATCAGCAGCCCGGCGACGAGGGCGCCCGTGTCGGCCCAGCTCATCGGTCCCCCCGGGTGAGCATGCGGGCGAGGGCGGCGGTGGCGAGGATCCCGCAAAGGGTCGCGAGGAGCACCACGTCGTACAGGACCGCGGTGGAGCTCACCACGCCGACGAGGACGAACACCGCCGTCGCACAGAAGAAGAGGAGGTCCCCGACCACGGCACGGGTGGCGTCGTCGGGCCCCCGTGCGATCTGCACGGACCCGAGGGCCGAGGAGATGATGACCACCACGATGGCGGCAACGACCAGTCCGGTCATCGGTCGCCTCCGCCGCGGGTGGCGGCCAGCACCCTGGCCCGCATGCCTTCGAGGTCGGCGTGGACCGCTCCCTCGTCCTCCCCGAAGAGCGATTGCACGAAGGACGCGCGCGGCTCGGGACCGTCCTGCGGGGAGACCCCGAGCACGAGCGTGCCGGGAGTGATCGTGATCGAGCTGGTCAACAAGGTGACCTCCAGGTCCGTGAGGTCCCCCAGGGGCAGCTTGACGATCCTGGGTCGCTGGGTGGAGCCGGGGGTACACACGTCGGCGGCCAGACGCGCCACGGACACCGTCAGCTGCCACGCCAGCCAGGGCGCGTAGCCGAAGACGAGTCGGAGCAGCATCATGACGCGGTCACCGTCTCGACGTAGGCGGTGACGTCTAGCAGACCGTCAGCGGCCTGCAGGCACAGCTCCCACAGCGGCCCCGGTACGACGAAGATCGCCAGGGACATCAGCAGCAGGGCACCCGCGGGCACCAGGGTCCGGAGGCGCATCCGGGTGTCGTCGGGTACGACGGGCGGCTCCGTGTGCCCCTTGCCCCGTGACGGCATCTCCTCCATGGGGGGTCCCCAGAAGACGTCGGCCCACAGCCGTGACATCGCCAGCAGCGTGCCGATGCTGGCGACCAGGAGGGCGCCGAGCACCAGCCAGATCTGGAAGCCGTCGAGGTCGGCGACCGCACGCGCGATGCCCACCTTGCCGAAGAAGCCGGAGGAGGGCGGGAACCCGATCAGGGACATCATCCCGAGCGCCATGATCACGGCGAGCAGCCGCTCGCGGCGCATCAGCCCGGACAGGCCGACGAACTGGTTGGTGCGGTAGGCGTGCTCGATGGCACCGGAGCTGAGGAGCAGCGACCCCATGACCAGGATGTGATGGACCATGTAGAACAGGCCAGCGGCGAGCCCGAGCTGGGTGCCGATGCCCACCCCGACGAGGATGTAGCCCACGCCGGCGATCATCTGCCAGGCCAGGCTGCGCCGGACCATCCGCTCCCCGAGGGAGCCGTAGGCACCGACCAGCATCGTGAGGGTGAACAGCACCAGGAGCAACGTCATCCACTCCGCGGCACCATCGAGCACGGTCTGATGGATCCGGAAGACCGCGTAGATCGCCACCTTGGTGTGCAGGGCCGAGAAGAGCGCCATCACGGTGGCCGACGTGGCGGGGTAGGCCCGGGGGAGCCAGCCGTGCATGGGGACGACACCAGCCTTGACGGTCAGCGCGAGCAGTACCACCCCCACCGCCAACCGGAACCGTGGATCGTCGGCGTCCATGTCGGTGAGGACCGCCAGGTTCACCGAGCCGGCGACGCCGTACACCAGACCGATGCCGATCAGCAGGATCGTCGACGTCACCAGGTTGATCACCACGAAGAGCCGGCCCACACCGAGTCGCCGCCAGGTGCCGGTCATCGCGATCAACGCGTACGACGGGAGCAGCATCACCTCGATGAAGACGAACAGGTTGAACAGGTCGCCGGTCAGGAGCGCGCCGTTGACCCCGGCGGACAGCATCATCACCAGGGTCGGGAAGAAACGGAGCCGGGCCTCCCCGGTGATCAGCGCGAAGACGATGCAGGCGGTGGTGGTGAGGCCGGTGACGGTGATCATCACGGCGGTGAACGTGTCGGAGACCAGGGGGATGGCGATCCCGGCGACGAACCCGCCGACGTCCTGAGCGAGCACGGGGGTGTCCCCGTGGGTGACGAGCAGGGCGACACCGCCGGCGGTGGTCAGCACAGGGCTGAGCACGAGCATCACCCGGGCGATACTCCCGGGAACGAGCGCGCCGAGAGCGGCGCCCAGCAGGGGCACCACGACCAGCAGCGGCAGGAGGGAACCGGTCATGCGCGGTGGTTCTCTCCGGTGTCGGGCATGTGCCGGGTGCTGTCGTCGTGGCCGATCCGGGCGAGCGCAAGCATGAAGACGGTGACGGCGAGGGTGATGACGATGGCCGTGAGGACGAAGGCCATCGGCAAGGGGTCGCCGGCGTCGGCCGGGTCGGCCGTCCCGGTCAGGGGCTCACCCCGCCAGGCGGAGACACCGGAGGAGAGCAGGACCAGGTTGGCCCCGTGCGAGAGCAGGGTGATCCCGAAGACGATGCGTACCAGGCCCGGTTGGCAGAGCAGGTAGATGCCACCGGCGACCAGGATCCCGACAGTGATCGGCAGGACGGTCACACGATCCCCTCCTTGGTCCGGTCGGTAGGTGTCTCGGCAGCGGGTTCCTCAGCGGGAACGTCTGGTGGTGAGGCTCCGAGCCGGTCGAAGGCCACCATCACCACGCCGAGGACCGCGGCGTAGACCCCGACGTCGAAGAGCAGCGACGTGCTGAGCTTGGTGCCGGCGACCGTGCCGTACAACGGCTGCAGGAAGGAGGAGTCGGCGTACCCGATCAGGCCGGTGACCAGGGCGGTGAGCACGCCACCGCCGATCAGCGCGATGTGCACCCGCGGTGAACCGACCGCCCGGTCGTCGGGGCGGGACAGGTAGACCAGGGCCACCGCCGCCGACGCGACGAGGGCCGCGATGAAGCCGCCACCCGGGGCGTTGTGACCGCGCCAGAAGATGACCGCGGAAAGCACGAGCAGGACGGGCACGACCACCCGGAGCAGCAGCTGAAACGCACGCAGGTTGCTCTCCGGGTCGATCAGTGCTGTTCGGGCCTGGGGGTCCCGCAGTGCTCCGACGGGTCGTAGTGACGGGCGGTGGGTCCGGCCGGGCGGGTCGAGCGTCCGCGAGGGGATGGTGGCGAGGACGGCGACGATGGCGACCCCGGCCAAACCGAGGACGGCCAGCTCGCCCAAGGTGTCCAGGGCGCGGAACTCGACCAGGATGACGTTGACCAGGTTGTCGCCGCCGGTGACCTCCGTCCCCTCGGTGAGGTAGTAGTCGGCGGGCACGGACTTCTCGCGACGCCCGGTCAGGAGCCAGGTAGCCACCCCGGCGGCGACCCCGAGACCGCCGGCCAGGACGAGGGGTCCGCCAGGACGACGGAGATGGGAGTGGCCGAAGCGGCCGGGGAGCTGGCGCAGCACCAGCATGATGACCAGGACGGTCAGCACCTCGACCATCAGTTGCGTCAGGCCGACGTCGGGCGCGCCGAGCGCGAACAGCTGCACGGTCACTGCGATCCCCACGCCGCCGAGGGAAACCGTTGCGGCGATCCGGGAGTCGGCCAGGCACGTGCCGATGACCCCGAGCGCGATGAGAACGAGCAGTCCGACGTCGACAGGACGCCAGAGGTCGGGCTGGGTCGCGGGTACGTCGCCGGACGTGAGGATCGCGAGACTGCCGACCCCGAGGAGGAGGGTCAGCACGATGAGCGGCGGGACCACGTGCCGCCGGGGGTGGTCGGCGGCGACCGTCTGGGAGATCCTGCGGCCCAGGTCTCCCGCTTCATCGAAGATGCGTTCGAGCGCGTCTGCGCCGGTGCCGGGGAGGAAGTTGTCCCCGACCACGCGGTAGAGGGCCCGGCGCCGCGTCATCAGGGCCGCGCCGACCGCGATCGCGGCAGCAGTCACGAGGAGCTCCGGAGCCAGTCCGTGCCACAGCTTCAGCGGGTACGCCGTCGAGCTCCCCATCGCCTGGACGGCACGCTCGACCGGAGTGTTGAGGACACCTACGGCGAGTCCGAGCGGCAGCCCGACCCAGATCGGTGCCGCGGCGGGGAGGAAGAGCCATGCGCCGGGACCGTGGCAGTCCTTGAGCTCCCGCTCCCCGTCGACGAACGCCCCGAGCACGATCTTGGCGCTGTAGGCGAAGGTCAGGACAGATCCGGTCCCGGCCGCAGCCAGGGCGAGCATCCCCACCCAGGCGGGGCCGGGGGCCTCCAGCATCGAGCCGAGGATCGTCTCCTTGCTCACGAAGCCGAGCAGCGGCGGGATCCCGGCCATGCCTGCCGTGCCGAGGATGACGGTCGCGAAGCTCCACGGCATGACCCGTCGCAGCTCCGGGAGACGTCGGAGGTCCCGGGTCCCGGCTGAGTGGTCGATGACGCCGACCATCATGAAGAGCCCGGACTTGAACAACGCGTGCGCGATCGTGTGGATGACGGCGGCGGTCAGCGCCTTCTCGGTGCCGACGCCGATGGCCGCGGTGATCAGCCCCAGTTGGCTCACCGTCGAGTAGGCCATCAGCCGCTTGAGGTCGTGCTGCTGGAAGGCGAAGAGCGCCGCCATCGCGGCGGTGAAGAGACCCACGCTGATCAGGAGCGCGTTCCACACCGGTACGTCGGAGAACGCCTCGGAGAAGCGCAGCAGCAGGTAGATCCCGGCCTTGACCACCGCGGCCGCATGCAGGTAGGCGCTCACCGGGGTGGCAGCGGCCATAGCGTCGGGGAGCCAGGGGTGGAACGGGAACTGCGCCGCCTTGGTGAACCCTGCGACGGCGACCAGGACGGCCACGACGGCGGTGAACCCGGGGCGGTCGGCCCACACGTCGGAGGCTAGCGCCTGCGACAGGGACGTCGTACCGGTGGCGACGATCATCAGGACGACGGCGATCAGCAGGGTGAGCCCGCCGACGAAGGTCATGAACAGGGTGCGGGCGGAGGCGGACTCGGCCCCGGAACCGGACCGGGCGATCAGCAGGAAGGAGGCCAGGGAGGTGATCTCCCAGCACGCGAAGAGCAGGATGAGGTCGTCGGCCAGGACGAGACCGACCATGCCGAAGGCGAAGGCGGTCATCCACAGGTAGAAGCCGAGCTGGCGGCTCTCCCCGAGGTACTCCACGGAGTAGAGGAAGACCGCTGCCCCGATGACCAGGGCGATCATCACGAAGACCAGGGCCAGCCCGTCCAGGCGTAGCGCCAGGTCGATGTCGAGGGCGGGCAGCCAGGCGACCGTCTGGGCGACCTCGCCACCGTCCAGGACGTCCCGCGCGGACGGGATCATCGCGGCGGCGAGGGCGAGGAAACCGATCGCCAGCGGCCAACCCGCTCGACGGCCCAGCGCGCTGGTCAGGGGGACCACGAGGACGGGCACCGTCGCGAGGGCGGCGAGGAGCCACATCAACGTCATCGCAGACCCTTCGTCGGCCGGGCGGAGTGTCGGCGCACGAGTCGAGCCAGCCCGGCACGGAGCAGAAGCGATGCTCGTGTTAAGTGGTTCAGCCTAACAATCGCGCGGACGACGGTCCGACGCGGTCGGGCTCTCCGCACGGCTGGCCGCTATCACGTCGCGGTGTGAGGTAGATGCTCGTCATGCCGTAGAACTTCGCGGGCCGCCCGAACGTGTGGGTCCATCGCGTGGTTGCTCCGCCTGATGGCCGGGCATCCGATCACGGTCTTCGTCGGCTACCGGGTCGGGCTGGCGCTCGTCATCATCGCCATGCTCGCCGGGGGAGTGATCAGTGCGACGTGAGGTCGAGGAGCGACGCTCGCGGCTGCTGGGCGCTCCTCCGACTTGTTCGAACGCACCCGCCCACCCCTACGCGTGACCGCGACGAGCGTGGTTCGGCGTCCGTCGAGGCCGCCATTGGCGTGCCCGCCTTCGTTCTCTCGTTGGCCCAAACCTGGAGCCGGCCGATGCAGCAGCCGCCGTGCGAGCCGCATCCTGACGGGGTGCGCGCGATATGCTGCGATCGCGTCTGCAAGGTGGCGCGGTGTACAGGCAGTGGATCTGAGAGACGGGGTGGTGCTGCGATGAGCGGCGAGCCTCCGAGTCGGCATGCCGCGTAGTGCCGCCATCTCGCTGCAGTAGGAGCGGGACATCTGTCGGTGCTGGTGTGCGGTTCATGCCGATGTTTTGATCCCACCGCTGTGCCTAAGGAGATGCCATGCCGCAGTCGAACCTGTCCCACGAGCCGAGCGCGGAGCCGGCCGAGTCGTTGCAGAACATCCTGGAGGACCAGCGGCTGGAGCCGCACAGGAGTGGCTGGAGACGCACCCGCCGCATGTGATCGCCGATGAGCTGTCGCGAATGGACGCCGTCGACGCTGGGGTGGCGTTCCGCCTGCTGCGCAAGGACCGGGCTCTGGAGGTGTTCGAGGAGCTGGAGCCGGTCGACCAGCAGCCGATCCTGGAAGGGCTGCGGGACCGCTCGTTCCTGGATCTCATCGAGGGCATGGACCCGGACGACCGGGCCAGGATGCTGCGGGAAGCCCCCGCAAAGGTCGTCAAGCGGGTACTGGCCGGGCTGAGCCCCAACGAGCGCAAGATGACCTCCGCACTGCTCGGCTACCCGGAGGGCTCCGTCGGCCGCTACATGACCCCCGAGGTGGTCGCGCTGCCGCAGGACCTGACCGTCGATCAGGCGCTGCGGACGGTAAGGGCGAAGGGGGCGGACGCGGGGACGGTGTACACGCTGCCCGTGGTGGACTCCGGGCGGCGGCTGACCGGCATCGTGGAACTGCGCGAGCTGGTGCTTGACGCGCCGGACACGATGATCTCCACACTGGTCGTGACCGAGCCGGCCTCCGCATACGCCACCGACTCCGCCGAGGCCGCGGCCCGTCTGATGCGGGAGACCAATGACCTGAACCTGCCCGTCGTCGACAGCGAGGACCGGCTCGTCGGGTTGTTCACCATCGACGACGCCCTGGAAATCATCGAGGCGGCCGACAGCTCGCCCGCAACCGGGCACTGTGGCTAAGCCTGCTGCTGGTCGCGGCGACCCTTACGGTCGGCGTGACCCAAGCGTTCGAGGCCACCTTGGAGCAGGTCGCCGAGCAGGAAAGCTTGGTTGAGCCCGGATCCGGTGGACGCCTGCGCGTCAACAGACTCAGCGCCGATGAGATCCGGGGCCTCTACCAAGCGCGTGCCGCGCTCGAAGGACTCGCCGCGACCAACATCATCAGTCACCGCAACGCAGTGAATCGGTCGCTGCCCTGCGTACCGCGCTCGTCGGGCTGGCCAGCGGAGACGCAGACTTCCTGGAAAAGGTGGAAGCCGACCTCGGCTTCACCTGCTGCTGTGCGAATTGGCTGACAACCCCATGTTGGTCGAGAGCTGGCGGCATCTCGAGGGTCGAATCAGAGTCTCCATCATGAGCCACGACGCCACACAGCTTCCAGGGATCATGTCCGAGCACCGGCACGCGACCATCGTCGACGCCATCGAGAAAGGAGGAATGGTCAAGACCTGTGGATCGGCGGTAGTGGGTCAGTTTGGGTCCGCCTGAGCTGACCCACTAGTGTATGGTCGAACGATGGATGGGGTGCCTTGGTATGGCTGGCTGTGGATCGCGGTACAGATCCATCCGGCGATGACGGCGATTGTCCTAGCCACCGTGGTGTTGCTGGTAGTCGGTCTGCTCCGAGTAGTTCGTCGTACACGACAAGATCGACCGACTGATCGGGAAAGTACGAGTGGTCGCTGAGCTGAGGACCTCAAGGTTGTCGCCGTAGTACAGCTTGTTCTTGGTTCCGGTGCGAGCCTAGGGCTGCCACCGACTGCAAGCGCAAGTTGAAGTCAGCGGGTGAGGGCCAGGATGGCACCGCCGAGGTCGGCTGTCCCGATCAGGGCCAGCAGACTGTCGTGAGGGCCGTTGCGAGAGGCACGAACACCATGAACGCTACCCCGTACGCCACCACCGACCTACCCACCACCGATCTGCCCTGTCCCGACTGGTGCACCCTGCCGACCGGGCACGGGTTCTGCAGACGAGCCCATCGCCTCATCGGCGCGGCCAACCTACGATGGACACCGGTGAGCGCGGACACGTCGTACCGCGATCTGG
>JACCXZ010000121.1 GCA_013696745.1 Nocardioidaceae bacterium
GGCGCCGAGCCGATCATCTCCAGCCCGTCGCGGAACCACTGCACCAAGGAGCCGGTCATGGCGATCGACCCCTCGGTCGCGTAGACGGGTGCTTCACCCTCGAGCGCGTAGGCGACGGTCGGGAGCAGTCCGTGCGTCGACTGGCTGACTTGTGACCCTGTGTTCATCAGCAGGAATGCACCCGTTCCGTACGTACATTTCGCGTCACCGGCCGCGAAGCACACCTGCCCGAAGAGTGCGGCCTGCTGATCGCCGAAGGCGCCGCCGATCGCCACGCCGGGTGCCACCGTCGAGCAGTTGCCGTACACCTGCGCGTTGGGGCGGATCTCGGGCAGCATCGCGAGCGGGATGTCGAGCGCGTCGAGCAGGCGCTGGTCCCACTGCAGGCTGCGGATGTCCATCAACATGGTGCGGCTGGCGTTGGTCACGTCACTCACGTGGACGCCACCGTGTGGCCCGCCGGTCAGGTTCCAGACCAACCAGGACTCCATGGTGCCGAACAGCACCTCGCCGGTGGCCGCGCGTGCCTGCAACCCCGGCACCCGGTCGAGCAGCCAACGCAGCCGTGGACCGGCGAAGTACCCGCCTGGTGCCAGACCGCACACGTCACGGAACAGCTCGTCGAGCCCGTGCCGGTGCATCTGCTCGACGATGTCCGAGGTCCGGGTGTCCTGCCAGGTGATCGCCGGGGCGACCGGTCGGCCCGTTCGGCGCTCCCACACCACGGTGGTCTCGCGCTGGTTGGCGATGCCGATGGCCGCGACGTCGGACGTGGTCAGACCAGCGCTGCGCAGAGCCTCGGGCACCACCCGGGCGGTGTTGCGCCAGATCTCGGCAGCGTCGTGCTCCACCCAGCCGGGCATGGGGAAGTGCTGCCGGTGCTCGTGCTGGGCCACCGAGACCATGGCGCCGGCGTGGTCGAAGAGCAGGCACCGGGTGGACGTCGTCCCCTGGTCGATCGCCGCGACGACGCTCACCGGGCCTCCTCGAGGTGGACCGACACCGCACGGGCAGCGGCGACCGTGTGCTCGAGCACCCCGCGTCGGGGAGTTCCCGAGGTCGACAGCACCTGGTCACGCCGTCCGAGCACCCCGACGGCCCCGACAGTCAGGCCGCCGAGGCGTCGAACCGGCGCCGCGACGCCGGCGACGTCCGGCTCGTGCTCGCCGACGTCGACGGAGTGGCCCTGCCGTCGTACGGCGTCGATCTCGTCGGTCATCGAGCCCAGGTCGGCATGGGTGCGGGTCGTGTACCCGTCCAGCGCGAGCGCCGTCAACGGTCTGGCACCGGGGGCGAAGGCCAGCAGCACCTTGCCGAGGGCCGTGGCGTGCAGCGGCTGCCGTTCGCCGGTACGCAGGCGCTGTGCGGTGCCGTCGGGTCGGAACACGTGGTGCACCAGGCGAACGGCGGCGGCGTCGAGCACCCCGACGTGGACGGTGAGCCCGGTGCGTGCGGCCAGCCGGTCGGTCCAGTTCATCGCCCGCGAGCGCAGCTCGTGCGGATCGATGCCCCCCGACCCGAGCTGGTCCAGCTCCCGGCCGAGTGCATAGCGGCCGGAGGTGCGGTCCTGGGTCACGAAGCCCACCCGGCGCAGCGTCTTCACTATGCCGTGCGTCGTTGGCTTGGCGAGTCCGAGCGCCACGGCGATCTCGCCGATGCTCATCGGCCCCGAGGACGCGCCGAGCAGGTGCAGCACCGCGGCCGCACGCTCGATCGACTGGATGGATCCCGGCACGGCCGTCAGGCTAGGCGCTGACGTTCGACAATGTCGACTCTGTGGTGTTGACCAAAGTCTCCGGCGTCTCGACTCTGTTCCTGGACACGCACCGCCGGGTGCGTCGCAGGGAGGGACCCATGTCGCTTGGCGAAGTGTTCGTGAGCGAAGTTATCGGGACGGCGATGCTGACATTGCTCGGTGTCGGTGTCGTCGCAAACGTCTTGCTGGGCAAGACGAAAGGCAGAGGTGTTGGCAGCGACTGGCTGCTGATCAACATCGGGTGGGGTCTCGCTGTGATGGCGGGGGTCTTCGTCGCCTACAAGTCGGGTGCGCACATCAACCCTGCGGTGACCTTCGGGATCCTGTCGTCAGGGGCCGACACCTACGGCGGAACCGCGGACGTCGACATCGACGTCGGCTCCACACTGGTCTACCTCGCCGGTGAGATGGTGGGAGCCTTCGCCGGCGCCGTCGTGGCATGGGCGGCCTACAAGCAGCACTTCGACGATCCGGAGGCCTCGCCGGCCGCCAAGCTGGGAACCTTCTCCACCGCTCCGGAGATTCACAGCCCTGTCTGGAACCTGGTCACCGAGATCATCGCCACGTTCGTCCTCGTGTTCGTCGTCCTGAGTATCGGACTCACCCCGAGCGGGCTTGGTCCGCTAGCCGTCGCGCTGCTCGTGGTCGGCATCGGCGCCTCGCTGGGCGGGCCCACCGGCTACGCCATCAACCCCGCTCGCGACCTCGGCCCCCGAATCGCACACTTCCTGCTGCCGATCAAGGGCAAGGGCGGCAGCGACTGGGGCTACTCATGGGTGCCGATCGTGGGCCCCATGGTGGGCGGTGTGATCGCCGGCCTGCTCTCGCAGGTCACCTTCTGAGCATCCGCATGTCTCATCACGTCGCACCACTGGAGGAAACACATGGCTGACTACGTAGGCGCCGTCGATCAGGGCACCACCAGCACCCGGTTCATGATCTTCGACCACTCCGGTGACGAGGTCGCGCGTCACCAGCTCGAGCACGAGCAGATCCTGCCGCAGTCCGGCTGGGTCGAGCACAACCCGGTGGAGATCTGGGAACGTACCGGTTCGGTGATCAAGACCGCGATGGACAAGGCAGGACTGAGCGCTGACGACCTCGTGGCGCTCGGCATCACCAACCAACGCGAGACAGCCGTCGTGTGGGACCGCACGACCGGCCGCCCCTACTACAACGCGATCGTCTGGCAGGACACCCGCACCGACCGGATCGCTTCCAAGCTGGAGCGCGACGGGCACGGCGACACCATCCGGCACAAGGCCGGCCTGCC
>JACCXZ010000146.1 GCA_013696745.1 Nocardioidaceae bacterium
GGCGAGCCTACCGGCGTGAGCAGGCCGCCGACGCTGGCGCCGTAGGCGAGCATCAGCATGAGGGCGACCCCGACGCGCAGCCGCAGCGGGTCGAAGTCCTCGGCGACCATCCCCTTGTCCTGCAGCAGCTTGGCGATCACGGTGAGGATGCCGATGGCGGTGGGAAGGAGCATCGCCACAGTCGCCGTGTTCGACACGAACGCGGACAGCAGGGTGGTGATGAACCCGAAGGCAATGATCACCCGGGCCGTGGAGTTACCCACCCCGGGTGCCGACAGCACGAACATCGCGAACCGCTTGGCCAGGCCGTGCTTGAGCATCGCCTGGGCCAGGATGAACGCACCGATGAACGTGAAGACCGTGGACGACCCGAACGGAGTCAGCGCCTCATCGGCCGGAACCACGCCGGTGATGACGATCGCGGCGATGCCGATGAAACCGCCGATCGGGATAGGCACCGGCTCGGTGACCCACAGGATCACCACCCCGAGCAGAATCGCCGCCAGCCCCTGCTGGGTGTCGTCGAGGTTCAGCGGCAGGAACCAGAACACGACGCTGACCAGGGGCGCCAGCACGAAGCCGGTCGTACGTCGTGCCTTCTCGAAGCGTTCCTCGGCGGGCGACAGCTGCTGCTCGCCGAGGCTGCGGTAGGTCGTGTGGCCCAAGAAGGCCTGGTCGACGTCGGTACGGGTGGGACTGGGCTGCTGCTCGGTGGACATGACGGCTCCTGCCACGTCGGCGGTGTGATCCGCGTCACGATAGTCCGCGCCGGGTGAACCCGCCTTTCAGGCGCGCCGTCGGGTCGCCCACCACGCCAGCAGCTCCTCGCGGGCCCGGGTCTCGTCGAGCGGGCCCTGGTCGAGCCGAACCTCGAGCAGGTGCCGGTACGCCTCGCCGACCTCCCGCCCGGGGCCGATTCCGAGGATGGTCATGATCTGGTTGCCGTCGAGGTCCGGGCGCACGGCAGCCATCTCCTCCTGCTCGGCGAGCCGGGCGATACGTTCCTCGAGCGCGTCGTAGGTTCTCTGCAGCCGGGCTGCCTTGCGCCGGTTGCGCGTGGTGCAGTCGGCCCGGGTCAACACGTGCAGCCGCTCGAGGTACGGGCCTGCGTCGCGGACGTAGCGTCGTACCGCCGAGTCCGTCCACTCTCCCTCGCCGTACCCGTGGAACCGCAGATGCAGCGCGACCAGCGCGCTGACCGCCTTCACCTGCTCGCTGGAGAATCGCAGCGCCTTCATGCGCTTGCTGGTCATCGTGGCGCCGACCACGTCGTGGTGGTGGAAGGTGACCTGACCGTCGTCGCCGAACCTGCGGGTGCCCGGCTTGCCCACGTCGTGCATGAGCGCGGCGAAGCGGCAGACGAAGTCAGGCCCCCCGCCCAGCCGGAACTCCAGCGCGATTGCCTGGTTGAGCACGGTCAGCGAGTGCTCGTACACGTCCTTGTGCCGGTTGTGCTCGTCCTTGGTCATCCGCAGCGCCGAGACTTCGGGCAGCACCTGGTCGGCCAGGCCGGTGTCGACCAGCAGCGTGAGCCCGTCGCGTGGACGCGGGGACGTGACCAGCTTGACCAGCTCGTCGCGGACCCGCTCGGCGGAGACGATCGTGATCCGCTCGGCCATCTCGGTCATCGCCTCGACCACGCCCGGGTCGGCGGTGAAGCCGAGCGCTGCGGTGAAGCGAGCCGCGCGCAGCATGCGCAGCGGATCGTCGGAGAACGACTGCTCCGGGGTGCTCGGCGTCCGTAGAACCTGCCGGGAGAGGTCGCCCAGGCCGCCGAAGGGGTCGACGAAGAGCCGGTCGGCAAGGTGCAGGGCCATCGCGTTGATGGTGAAGTCCCGACGGGCCAGGTCGCCCTCGAGCGTGTCGCCGTAGTCGACGTCGGGCTTTCGGGTGTCCGGGTCGTAGGTGTCTCGACGGTAGGTGGTGACCTCGAGGTCGAGGCCGTCCTTGCGGGCACCGATCGTGCCGTACTCCCGCCCGATGTCCCAGACAGCATCCGCCCACCCGCTGAGCACCTGCTCGCTCTGCTGCGGCCGGGCCGACGTGGCGAGGTCCCAGTCGGTGCCGACGCGCCCCAACAAGGCGTCCCGGACCGGCCCGCCGACCAGCGCCAGCTCGTGCCCGGCGGCCGCGAACCTCCCGGCCAGCTCGACCACGCGGGG
>JACCXZ010000157.1 GCA_013696745.1 Nocardioidaceae bacterium
GATCAGGGTCGTCGATCCGCGGGTACGGGCCCAGTTTGCGCCGCGCTTGACGGCGCCGGCCAGATGCCGGGACCGCGCCTTGCTGGCCGGGAGCCGAGCTGCCAGCAGCGACTCGTCGAGATGCATCGGTTCAACCTCGAGCCAGCTGAGCACCCGGTCGATGAAGTGCTGGGGACTCTCGACCAGTTCGTCGAACACGCCGAAGTGGATCCGGCGGGTGTCGAAGTGCACGAGAAATCGGGACACCAGCATCGCGTAGCTCGAGTGCTCGAACATCTTTGGACGCGTATCCATCGCTTCCCGAAACGTGCCGTGGAAGACGCCATGCTTCTGCATGTACAGGTAGCCGGAGAACGCCCGGGCAACCGGGTCGCGGAGCGTCAACATCAGCCGTAGGTCGTCGCCCAGGAGTTCGTACATCCGGGCTGGCGCCTCCGGCGACGAGAGGTACTCCTGGCACACCTCACCGACGACGGCGTGCTCCGGCCCGGCCTGTCGGAAATGCGCGGCGTACCAGTCTGGGCCACGGGCGAAGTACCTGTCGAAAAAGTACAGGTCCTTGGCGTCGGTCATGAACACCTGCGGGTGCCGTATCAGCACCTCGTGCAACCATGTGGAGCCAGCCTTGCTCGGCCCGATGTAGACGAAGTTGGGCAGACGCTCGGTCACGTTCTCCTCGCCTCTCCGTGCCGCAGCCACGCCGGGGTAGTCACCGTCACGAGTGAGGATAACGCTGCGAGGTCAGCATCGAACGTACCTGCCAAATACTCTCGCACCTCTGCGGGCACCGTGGACCGACGCAGGCTGGACCGCCGGATACGCTCCCGGAAGCGGAAGCTCGTGGTCTGCTTGACGGCCTTGCGCACGGCCTCGTTGCGGGTCGCCGCCACGATCGCGCGCTGGACAGCAGCGAGGCGGGGAGTGCCGGAGACGTTGACGCGCGGGACACCGACAGCTTCTGCTGGGTCGAGCGGTAGGCCCAGGAACCGCAGGACGCTGCTCACCGTACCGCCGTAGTCGCTGTCCAGGTCGTCGTGGAACCACACTCCGACCTGCTCACGACCGAGGCCAGCCTGCAGTGCCGCGAGACCGGCGGCATAGTGACTCATCGCCTGGTAGTGCCACAAGTGGTGCCAGTTGTCGCCTCGTCGGCGCTGCTCGTCCGCCAAGGCGTCCAGCACGTTGTCGCACGGCTCGAACCCGCGCGCCCGCATGTAGAGGTAGCTGGAGTACGCCCGTTCAATCGGCTCCCGCAAGATCACCACGACCCGCATCTGCGGGTTAACGCGTCGGAGTTCCTCGACGGCCCGGTCGGCGTAGTACAGCGTCGACACCGAGCCATCACCGAGCGCGAGGAAGTGGTGCCGAGTGGGGTAGAGGTCGAGGTAGCGCGCCCGATCCGTCACCGCGACCCGGTTGATCGTCGCATCGTCTCCAGGACCCTTGAAGACGGCCGGTCGGCCGTGCAGGGCGAAGTAGTGCGGCTCCTTGGGCTGGGTGACGAACACGCCGGGGTGGGTGCGCAAACCCTCGACCAACCCGGTTGTCCCCGACCTCCCGGCACCCGCCACGACGAAGTTCGGCACCTGCACGTCGCTCATTGTTTCTCCGTGCGCGCACGGTCGTAAGCCGAGTCCAACAGGTCGGTCACGAGTGCTGGGGTGAACATCGCGGTGACGCGTTGTCTGCCGGCCCTCGACAGGACCGCACGCTGCTCGGCATCGGCGAGCAACAGACGGCTCTGTTCGAGCAGCGCCTGAGCATCCTCCCTGCCGACGACACGTCCGCCGGCCGGGTACGGACCGTCGGTCACTGCCATCTGGACTCCGTTGACAGCGCACGCCACCACCGGGAGGCCGCACGCCATCGCCTCCGCGACGACCACTGCGACCGTTTCGTAACGGGACGGGAGGACGAGCAGGTCGCTGGCCCACAGGTACGGCCGGACGTCGGCCTGCTCGCCCTCCCAACGGATCGTCGTACCCCACTCGCGAGGAGCCAGCCTGCGCAGTGGCTCGGGGTCGCCCGGCCCCACCAGGACCAGCTCGGTGTCGGGGACCGGGTCGGCCTCCCATGCCGCCACCAGCAGGTCCTGACCCTTCTGCCGGGCGAGCCTCCCGACGCATAGCACGGATCTCGGCCGGGTCACCCCGGTCTCAGCACGCTGGCGTGCGCGTTCGTCGTGGTCGACCTCGTGGAAGTGGTCGACGTCGAGCGGTACGCCAAGCGGCCGGGCGGGACCTCGTACGCCGACACGCTCACCCTGGACGATCTCGTCGGTGCAATTGGCGACCAGCATGTCGGTCCGCCTGCTGGCCAGCCGTTCCCACGCCTCGGCCGCCGTGCGCATGCGCCCTTGATCGAACATGTCGAACGACCAGGCGTGCGGCTGGTAGACCACCGGGACCGCCCCCATCCCCGACAGCAGGGGCAGCCGGCCGAAGAATCCCGCGAACGCCGAGTGCAGGTGCACAACATCGGGTCGGTGCCGACCGACAGCCGACCGCAGCTGCGCTACGGCTCGCGGGAACGTAACCGGGCGCCTGCGGTCGACCGCCCAGTCGTATCGAGCAGTGCCGCACAGCGCCATGTCGGGGAAGGCAGGTGGGACGAGCATGGTCACCACGTACCCGCGACGGACCTGCTCGCTCGTGAGGTGACTCAACACACTGACGACGCCGCCCCACGAGACCTCGGAAACATGCAGCACCCGCACGTGCTCGACCCTCGCTTCTGGCAATGGAGTTGCGCCAACGTTATCTGCGCCGGGCAGTGGTGTCCGTCGAACCGCGACGTCAGTAGGCGCCACGGCGCCTGAGCACCGCGCCGATCGTTCGCATGACGATGCTCAGGTCAACCCCGAGGCGCCGGTTGTCCACGTAGTCGAGATCGTGCAGAACCGCCTCGTCCCAGGCGAGGTCAGAGCGACCACTGACCTGCCACAAGCCCGTCAGGCCCGGCTTGACCATCAGCCGGCGCTGGGCCCATTCGTCGTAGGCGTCGGCCTCGGCGACCACGTGTGGGCGCGGCCCGATCAGCGACATGTCCCCGCGGACGACGTTCCACAGTTGGGGCAGCTCGTCGATCGAGCTGCTGCGCAGAAACCCGCCCGGCGCAGTGAACCGAGGGTCCTTGCGAATCTTGAACAGCACGCCGTCGCTCTCGTTCTGCTCGGCCAGCGTCGCCTTCAGGTCCTCGGCGTCGACCCGCATGCTGCGGAACTTGTACATCGGGAACGGAATGCCGAACTGGCCGGCACGTGCCTGATGGAAAAGTGCGGGCCCCGGCGAGTCGATGCGGATCCACAGCCCGACGATCAGCAGCAGCGGCGACAGGATGACCAGGAGCACCGCTGCGGCGACGCGCTCGAAAGTCGACCAGACGAGGTTCAGCACACTACGCCGGTGAACCGCCTCGAGCTCGACGATGGTCTGGTCGCCGACGATGTCGACTTTGCTGCGGTGCGGACGGATACCTTCGATCCGCGTGGCCACGGCGACCGGGATGCCGAACTTGTCAAGCTCCCAGCTGATCCGGCGCAGCGTAGTGCTGTGCACGGTCTCGCCGACGAAGACGACCTTCGACACGCCGAACTCGCAAGCAGCCGGAGCAGTGTCCTTGAGTTGGCCGTAGACCTCGATCCCCTCGACCTGGGTCCGCCGCTCGACCCCTCCGGGGGCGTCGGTGAGCAGCACGCCAGAGATCTTGACCCGAGCCTTGCGCGCTTCCCAGCGCTTGAGCGTGTTGGAGACAGTTGCAAAATCTCCGACGAGGAGCACCGATTCGACCCGGGCGACCGTCAACGCTCGGCTCACCAGCGGCAACCGCACGAGAAGCCGCAGGACCACGGCGAGGACGCCGAACAGCGCAATGATCAAGATGCTCTGCTGAGCGGCGGAAATCGTAGAGGTGAAGACCAGGATGGTGCTGAACACTCCGACCATCACCAACGTCCGTTGCACCGTCTGGCGCATGGACGCCAGCTTCGACGGCTTCTGACGGTCGTTGGCATTCCACAATTGCGCGGCCAGTACCGCAACTGCGACGGCAGTGACCGCGTCGGCCCGGATCAGGCAGAAGATGACGAGGACAAGCCCGACAAGGGCGTCGCCGACCGACAGGGTCCGGCGCAGCCTGGTGACCGGGTCAGGTGCAGCGTACGAGAGGGCCTCGAGCAGGGGCACGTCAGTAGGCGGAAAAACGGGTGCACGGTCGCTCGCGCGATCGCCCTGTTCTAGCCGTGGCGTCGGCACAACCGTCGGTGGGGGGGTCGGCGCCGACGCGACTCGCGCGGAGAAGTCATAGGTCGACTCGCCGTTGACGTGTGACCGCTGCAGCGGCACAGATGCACTCACGTTGTTCCCCAACTGTTCATCGTCCTGTCCTCCCGAGATCCTCCGATGCTGCCGAGGACGGACCAAGTATTGACGCTGAGGAGTACTCGGGGCACGACTTTCATACATTCGGACGGCCTCAAGAAGCAAATGTGACAAAGATGCCGCTCGAGGATCTACGTAGTGTGATTGGTCGTTGACATAGTGTCAACAAATGCTTAGGAGTTGTAGCCCTGTTGAGTAGCGGACAGACCGTGCCGCAACAGGCTCTCCACCGCATCGGCGCACCGCTCGATGTGCAGCTCCATCGCGCTCCGGTCACTCGTGCTCACCGGTGCCAGCACGTAGTCGACCGGTGACTGTCGGCCCGCCGGTCGACCGATGCCCACCCGGATCCGGTGGAAGTCACCGGTCTTGAGCGAGGTCCGGATCGACCGGAGGCCGTTGTGGCCGTTGTCGCCGCCGCCGAACTTGACCCGGACGGAGTCCGCCGGGAGGTCCA
>JACCXZ010000161.1 GCA_013696745.1 Nocardioidaceae bacterium
CCCTGGGCGATGCGGCCGGGCATGATCATCGTCGACACGATGGGCAGCATCGAGACGACCTCCTGGACGGAGTCGCCGGCGAACACCGCCACGAAGTACGGGCCGAACAGCAGGACCTGGCCGGGCAGCGTCGTCGACTGCAGGTCCTCCTGCGACGTGGCCAGCGAACCTGCCACGGTCCACAGGCTGGCCAACGCCAGGAAGCCGAGCACGAACAGGAGGACGTACCAGAGGGCGGCCAGGCCGAGACCACCGAGGACATCACCGCGCCCGGTCACGGCGAGACCCACCGCACCGACGAGCACCAGCAGCACGATCTGGATGAGGGCGAGGAGCGTGTTGCCGATGATCTTGCCCCAGAGCATCTGGCGCACCGGAACGGCCGCAGCCAGGATCTCCACGACCCGGCTCTCCTTCTCCTGCACGACGCTCTGCGCGATCGTCATGCCGAACCCGAGCGCGGTGAAGAGGAAGAGGATCGCGAAGCCGAACGCGACGGCGTCCTTGAGCCCGGCGTCCTCGGCGTCCTCGTCGAGCAGTCGCTCGTCCACCGTCGCTCCCTGGCTCAGCGAAGCCAGATCGACTCCCTCGTCCTCGGCGTTGGCGGCTGTGACCGTCGAGGCCACAGCTGTCGCGACCGCCGACGACAGCGACGAGTCCAGTTCGCGGTCGCCGAGCAGCTCGTAGCCGCCCTGCACGGGGACCAGCGCGGCGTCGACGCTCTCGCCCGTGACGGCGCCCTCGGCGTCGTCGACACTGTCGAGGTCGACCGCCTCCACGACGTCCTCGGTGTCGCTCTGGGAGCGCAGCACTTCTTGCGCCGACTCGGCCATGTGTGCCCCGGCGTCGTCAACGACACCGAGCCGGAAGCTCTCGGGGCGTCCGCCGAGAACCGAGGACAGCACGATGCCGACGATGAGGGCAACCAGCAGGAACGCTGTCGCCCCGAGGTAGGCCTTGTCACGAATACGTACGTTGATCTCGCGCCCGGCGATCACCTTCCAGGCGGACTCTCGGGAGTCACCTCGGGTTCTCACGCCACCACCTCCGCGTAGACCTCGGACAGCCGGGGAACCACCCGGCTGAACTCCTGCACCGGTGCTCGGTCGCTGATGCGGCGCAGGAGCGCGGGCGCATCGGCGTCATCAACCTCGAACAGTGCGGTGGCGCCGGCCACATCGGTGACCACCAGACCGCGCTCCTGACGCAACCACCCGGCCTCGGCGTCATCGGCCAGCACCACGCGATAGCGGCTGGGACCACGACGGCGCATCTCGTCGGGCGCACCGTGAGCCGCGATCTCGCCCTCCGCGAGGATCACGAGGTCGTCGCACAGCCGCTCGACCAGGTCGAGCTGGTGGCTGGAGAACAGGATCGGCACGTCGGCGTCGACCTCGCCCAGCAGACCCGCCATGGAGTCGACGGCCATCGGGTCAAGCCCGCTGAACGGCTCGTCGAGGATCAGGGCGGGCGGCCGGTGGATCAGTGCGGCGGCGATCTGGACCCGCTGCTGGTTGCCGAGGGACAGAGTTTGCAGGACGTGACTGGAGCGGTCTTCGAGACCGAAGCGCTCGAGCAACTCATGGGCGCGTCGTCTGCCGTCGGCCGCCGAGCCGCCGTGCAGCTGTGCGAAGAACACCAGCTGGTCGACGACCCTCATCTTGGGGTACAGGCCGCGTTCCTCGGGCATGTAGCCGAAGCTGCGCCGCAGATCCTCCCGCAACGGCGCACCGTCCCACAGCACCTCCCCGTCGGAGGCGGCGAGCACACCGACGATGATGCGCATCGTCGTCGTCTTGCCGGCGCCGTTGCCGCCGACGAAGCCGGTCAGCCGACCCGGGACCACATCGAAGGAGATGTCGTCGACAGCAACGATGTCACCGAAGCGTCTGGTGAGATTCTTGACGCTGAGCATGGTGGCCCTCCCTCGTTGCGTTCGCGGCGTACTCCCCACGCCAGATACCCACTTCCCATGGGATGCAACCCGTGGGACGTACGGCTTACCAGGGGACCTTGGCAGACCGTACGCCGCAGGCCGGGCCACGAAGGAGGCAGCTCGACACGGCGTACGCTGGACGGGTGACTGTGATTCCCGAGGGCCGTAAGCTGCTCCGTCTCGAGGTGCGCAACGCACAGACGCCGATCGAGAAGAAGCCGGCATGGATCAAGACCCGGGCCAGGATGGGGCCGCAGTACCAGGAGCTCCAGTCGCTGGTGAAGTCCGAGGGTCTGCACACGGTCTGCCAGGAGGCCGGTTGCCCCAACATCTACGAGTGCTGGGAGGACCGGGAGGCGACGTTCCTCATCGGCGGCGACCAGTGCACCCGGCGATGCGACTTCTGCCAGATCGACACCGGCAAGCCGGCCGACTTCGACGCCGACGAGCCTCGCCGGGTGGCGGAGTCGGTGCAGAAGATGGACCTGCGCTACGCGACCATCACCGGGGTCGCCCGCGACGATCTGCCCGACGGCGGTGCATGGCTGTACGCCGAGACCGTGCGTCAGATCCACCAGATGCTGCCCGGCACCGGCGTCGAGCTGCTCATCCCCGACTTCGACGCCGACCCCGACCAGCTGGCCGAGGTGTTCGGTTCCCGGCCGGAGGTGCTCGCCCACAACATCGAGACCGTGCCGCGCATCTTCAAGCGCATCCGGCCAGGGTTCCGCTACCAGCGCTCGCTGGACGTCATCACCGCAGCCCGTGAGGACGGCCTGGTCACCAAGTCCAATCTCATCCTCGGCATGGGCGAGCGCATCGACGAAGTGGTCGAAGCCATGCAGGATCTGCACGGCGCCGGCTGCGACCTGCTGACGATCACGCAGTACCTTCGGCCGTCTGCGCGCCACCATCCCGTCGAGCGGTGGGTCGACCCGCAGGAGTTCGTCGACCTCGCCGCGGCAGCCGAGGAACTCGGTTTCGTCGGCGTGCTGTCCGGGCCGCTGGTGCGCTCGTCGTACCGTGCAGGCCGGCTGTACCAACAGGCCATCGCTGCACGCGCGACCGCGTAGGCTAGCCGAGCCACCCACCCCTCGTACGACGAAAGCGCCACCATGTCGAGCACCGCTCCCGCCGAACCGAAGAAGGGCCGCCTGCGCCAGATCGGGCAGGCATACAAGATCACCAAGCGCCACGACAAGCACATCGGGCTGGTGCTGCTCGCGTGGTTCCTCGTGGTCGGCGGCGTCGTCGGCCTGCTGGGCTCACTGATCAGCCTGTGGTTCGCGATCCCGATGGGCATCATGACCGGCCTGCTCGCCGTGATCATCGTGTTCGGACGCCGCGCCGAACGCGCTACGTACGCCCAGGTGGACGGACAGATCGGCGCGGGCGCCGGAGCGCTGCAGATGCTGAAGCGCGGCTGGGTCGTCAAGCCCGCCGTGGCGTTCACCAAGAACCAGGACGTCGTGCACCGGGTCCTCGGCACGCCGGGCATCGTGCTGGTCGGAGAGGGCCACCCGACCAGGGTGAAGAACCTGCTGGCCTCCGAGCGCAAGAAGCACGCCCGGGTGGCACCCGAGGTGCCGATCCACGAGGTCGTCGTCGGCGACTCCCAGGGCGCCGTGCCGCTGGCCAAGCTGGTCAAGCATGTTCGCAAGCTCCCGCGCGTCATCCGCCCCGGCGACATGACCGAGCTCATCTCGCGGTTGCGCGCACTGGACGCGATGCGCCCTCAGACCCCGATGCCCCGTGGACCGGCGCCCACCAGCATGAAGGGCGCCCGCAAGCTCATGCAGGGCCGCTGACCTGTCGTACCACGTGGGTCAGGTGGCGATGACCACGGTGCCGACCGCCAGGTCGTGCAAGCCGCGCCGGTCCTTGTCGAACACCACCGCGGGGATCACCAGGCAGATCAGCGCGGAACGCAGGCCCGCCCGCGGCACGCCGACGGGACGACCGTCCAGCCGGGCGACGCGGATGCCGAGGACTCGGTGCCCCAGGGAGCTGCCGAGCAGGCCCACCAGCAGCGTGAGCTCCACAAACAGCACCAGCAGCGGCGTCAGCCTCGTCGCGGTCTCCGACAGCTCGAGCTGCGGTGAGATCAGGGCAGTGACGCCGAGGCTCGCGAACCAGTCGACGAACAGGGCGAGCGCCCTCCTGCCCCATGGTGCCGTCGAGCCCGTACCGCTCTCGGGGAGACCGAAGCGTTGACCGGGATAGTCGTCGCCTCGGTCGCTGGACACGCTTGCGAGCCTATCCAGCCGGACCTGCGTGCTCTGCCTCCATGTCTCGCCAGCTCGTCGGTGGCCGCCGTAACATCGCCGAAACCAACCGGACACCGAGGTGTCACGGCTTCGTTCTACGGTGATGACCACGGTACGAGTTGGGACTACGGCTGCTTCGCGCGGTCTTGGAGGACGCATGTTCGGCAACGCCGACGAACTGTTCACGTACATCGCGGACGAGGGGGTCGAGTTCGTCGACGTCCGGTTCTGCGACTTGCCCGGCATCATGCAGCACTTCACGGTGCCGGTGTCGACGTTCACCCCGGACACCGTCGAGGACGGCCTGATGTTCGACGGCTCGTCGATCCGCGGCTTCCAGGCCATCCACGAGTCGGACATGGCGCTGTTCCCGGACGTGACCACCGCGTATGTCGACCCGTTCCGCAAGGACAAGACGCTCGCACTGAACTTCTTCATCCACGACCCGCTGACCGGTGAGGCGTACTCCCGCGATCCCCGCAACATCGCCCGCAAGGCCGAGAACTACCTCAAGAGCACCGGGATCGGCGACACGGCGTTCTTCGCGCCCGAGGCGGAGTTCTACGTCTTCGACGACGTGCGGTTCGAGACCAAGTCCAACACCGGCTACTACTCCATCGACTCCGTCGCCGGCGCCTGGAACACCGGGCGGGAAGAGGAGGGCGGCAACCTTGGGTCCAAGGTCCGTTACAAGGGCGGCTACTTCCCGGTCAGCCCCGTGGACCACTTCGCCGACCTCCGAGCCACCATGAGCAAGCAGCTCGAGTCGGCCGGCCTGCTCGTCGAACGTCAGCACCACGAGGTCGGCACCGCGGGCCAGGCGGAGATCAACTACCGCTTCAACTCGATGCTGAACGCTGCCGACGACGTGATGAAGTTCAAGTACATCATCCGCAACACCGCTTGGGCGGCCGGCAAGACGGCCACCTTTATGCCCAAACCGATCTTCGGGGACAACGGCTCGGGCATGCACGTCCACCAGTCCATCTGGAAGGACGGGACGCCGCTGTTCTTCGACGAGACCGGGTACGCCGGGCTGTCGGACACCGCTCGTTACTACATCGGCGGCATCCTCAAGCACGCCCCGTCGCTGCTGGCGTTCACCAACCCGACGGTGAACTCCTACCACCGCCTGGTGCCGGGCTTCGAGGCTCCGGTGAACCTGGTCTACAGCCAGCGCAACCGCTCCGCCTGCATCCGGATCCCGATCACCGGGACCAGCCCCAAGGCCAAGCGCATCGAGTTCCGCTGCCCGGACCCGTCGGCCAACGCCTACCTCGCGTTCTCCGCGATGCTGCTGGCCGGGCTGGACGGCGTCAAGAACAAGATCGAGCCCGCGACCCCGATCGACAAGGACCTCTACGAGCTGCCGCCGGACGAGCGGGCCGACGTGGACATGGTCCCGACCTCTCTGGGCGCCGTCCTGGACTCCCTCGAGCGCGACCACGAGTTCCTGCTGCAGGGCGACGTGTTCACTCCGGACCTGATCGAGACGTGGATCGACTTCAAACGCGAGCACGAGATCCTGCCGATCTCGCTGCGTCCGCACCCGCACGAGTTCGAGCTCTACTACGACATCTAGGCACTACACCCTGCCTGACCTGCGCAAACGTGCTCAACTACCCTCGCTTGCCCGCACTGTGCCCGCACGAGCGGCGAGCACTTCCGCGATTGCGGCCCGTGTGGAGTCGTCGGGGTCGCCGAACATGTGCGC
>JACCXZ010000187.1 GCA_013696745.1 Nocardioidaceae bacterium
GTGAAGTCGGTCTTGGGCGATGCGACGCCGGGGATGGTGACGTGCTCGTCGGTGTCGATGAGGTACTGCACCATCATCATCGCGTGGTCGCGCTCCTCGACCGCCTGGCGGTAGAAGAAGGCAGCCACGCGGGGCATGGTCAGCGCATCGAAGTGCACCGCTATCGCGACGTACTGCTGGTGCGCAGCGAACTCGTTGCCGATCTGGGTGTTGAGCTGTTCGACGAAGCGCGATGCCGCCATGGTCACATCTTCCTTCCCTGGAATTCTTCCCAGATTAGTGTCCGGCCGACCGGCTGTCATCGAAGGAACGCCTACCCTTCGCGTCCTGGAGTGAGCTTGGGGGTTAGGTATCGCTTACCTCACTGGTACGCTGCGCGGGTGTCATCGAAGCCGAAGAAGAAGTGCTGCGTGGACAAGCCCCGCTGCAAGCGCTGCCCCTTGCGCATGCTGGCCGAGGGCACGCTGCCGGACGGCTTCACGGTGAAAAAGCGCAGGCTGGTGAAGGCCGCTTCGGCCCCCACGAAGAAGCGCAAGCAGCACAAGGTGCCGACGGCTGCCTGACTCGTCACTCGTCCAGTCGCCGCTCACCCCAGCGAGCGCATCGCCACCCGTCGGCGTCGACGCGCATCTCGACCCACGCTGCGTCCCCCAGTGGCTGACCGAAGGCGTACGTGTCGGACAGGTTGGCCGCGAGGAGCGGCAGCACCAGCGACATCACCCCTCCGTGGGACAGCGCCAGCACAGTTTCGCCCCGGTGCAGGTCGGCCATCTCGGCGAGCACGCCCGACACCCGCGCGACCGTCCGCTCCCCACTCTCGGCGCCGTCGACGGCGGCCCCGAGATCGCCGGCCCGCCAGCGGTCGAACACCGGCACGAAAACGCCGGGCGCGTCTGCCTGCCCGGCGTGGTTCCCGACGGACAGCTCGACCAGCCCGTCACGCACGCGCACGGCACTGCCCACGCGGGCGGCGACGATCTCGGCCGTCTGCACGGCCCGCGCCATCGAGGAGGTGTAGACCATCGCGATGTTGCGGGCCGCGAGCGCATCCCCGAGCTCCCCCGCCTGCTCGCGCCCACGCCGGGTGAGCGATCCACCCGCATCACTGAGCAGCTGGGTCTCGTACTCCGCCTCGCCGTGACGGGCCACCAGGACGGTCGCAGCGCACTGCAGGTCACTCATGGGCGACCACGATGCCAGGCTCCGCTACTGAGCCCGGTCGGGGTTGGGCGCGTACTCAGGCCAGGCCGTTGGCACGACGGATGACGTCGACGATGCGGTCGACGATCGTCGTGAGCCCGAAGTCCTTGGGCGTGAAGACCGCAGCCACCCCGGCCGCCTCCAGCGCCCGTGCGTCCGAGGCCGGGATGATGCCACCGACGACGACCGGCACGTCCCCCGCGCCGGCGACGTGCAGTCCGTGGAGGACGCCGGGGACCAGCTCCATGTGGGAGCCGGACAGGATCGACAGCCCGACGCAGTGCACGTCCTCAGCCACCGCAGCCGCCACGATCTGGGCCGGGGTCAGCCGGATGCCCTGGTAGACCACCTCGAACCCGGCATCCCTGGCTCGCACCGCCACCTGCTCGGCGCCGTTGGAGTGGCCGTCCAGACCAGGCTTGCCGACCAGCAGCCGCAGTCGCCCACCGAGCTCCTCGCCGGTGGCCGTGACTCGTTTCCGGACGGCAGCCAGCTCGCCGCCGGCGGCAAGGACACCCACGGCTCCGGACACGCCGGTGGGTGCGCGGTACTCCCCGAACACCTCACGCAGGGTCGCCGACCACTCCCCGGTGGTCACGCCGGCACGTACGGCCGCCAGCGTCGCAGGCATCAGGTTCGCGCCCGACGCCGCGTCCTTGCGCAGGCGTGCCACCGCCGCCTCGCAGGCCACGGCGTCACGCTGCGCGCGCCACCCCAGGGTGGATCGGACGGCGTCCGCCTGCGCCTGCGGGTCAGCGACCTGGATCGCCGTGTCGAGATCGGCGGTCAGGGGTGACTCCTCGGTCTCGACATAGCGGTTCACGCCGATGACGCCGTCGTCACCGCGCTCGATCCGGGCCCGACGCCGGGAGTGCGCACCGACCAGCTGGCTCTTCAGGTAGCCGGACTCGACAGCCGCCACTGCACCACCCATGGCCTGCACACGGTCGATCTCGGCTCTGGCCCCGGCCACCAGCTCGGCGACCCGTGCCTCGATCACGTGGCTGCCGGCGAAGATGTCCTCGTGCTCGAGCAGGTCGGACTCGAAGGCCAGCACCTGCTGCACCCGCAGCGACCACTGCTGGTCCCAGGGCCGTGGCAGGCCGAGCGCCTCGTTCCAGGCCGGCAGCTGCACGGCACGGGCACGGGCGTCCTTGCTCAGCGTGGCGCCGAGCAACTCGAGCACGATCCGCTGCACGTTGTTCTCCGGCTGAGCCTCGGTCAGACCCAGCGAGTTGACCTGCACGCCGTAGCGGAACCGGCGCATCCGCTCGTCAGTGACGCCGTAGCGGTCACGGGCCAGCTCGTCCCACAGCTGCCCGAAGGCGCGCATCTTGCACATCTCCTCGACGAAGCGCACCCCGGCGTTGACGAAGAACGACATCCGGTCCACCACTCGGTCGAACTCGTCGTGGGGGACCTGACCGGAGTCGCGGACCGAGTCCAGCAACGCGATCGCCGTAGTCATCGCGTACGCCAGCTCCTGGACCGGGGTCGCCCCGGCCTCCTGCAGGTGATAGCTGCAGATGTTGACGGGGTTCCACCTGGGCATCGAGGTCAGCGTGTACGCCACCATGTCGGTCGTCAGGCGCAGGGAGTGCTCGGGTGGGAAGACGTACGTCCCACGCGAGAGGTACTCCTTGATGATGTCGTTCTGAGTCGTGCCGGCGAGCTGGTCAGCACTGAACCCCTGCTCGTGGGCCACCACCTCGTACATCGCGAGCAGCCACATGGCTGTGGCGTTGATCGTCATCGACGTGTTCATCTCGCCCAGCGGGATGTCGGCGAACAGCCGGCGCATCTCCCCCAGGTGCGGCACCGGGACACCGACCTTGCCCACCTCCCCGACCGCGAGCTCGGAGTCGGGGTCGTACCCGGTCTGCGTCGGCAGGTCGAAGGCGACCGACAGGCCGGTCTGCCCCTTGGCCAGGTTGCGTCGGAAGAGCGCATTCGAGCCGGCGGCCGAGCTGTGGCCGGCGTACGTCCGCATCACCCACGGCTTGTCGCGCATGGCCGTAGGGTAAGCCGGATCGCTGGTCCGACGACGCCGACCGGTGTCACGCGTCAGGCGGCGAGGCGGCGCGCTCGCTCGATCGCGATCACCCGGTTGAGCCTGGTGACGGCGAGCGCACGCCGCACTCGCGGCTCGCAGCCGCGTAGCTGCAGCCGACGTCCGCGCCCACGCAGTCGACGCTGGGTGTCCGCGAGCAGGGCGAGCGCGGGGATGTCAATCCAGTCGACGCCTGAGATGTCGAGCAGGACGTCTCCGTCGCTGTCCTCCACAGCCTGGCGCAGCGCGGAGCGCACCAAGGGCACAGTCGAACCGTCGAACCTGCCCACCACCTGGACGGTGACGAGCCGCTGGGCTCTACGCGCGGTGTCGGTCTCTCGTGTCCTCGTGCCCATCGAGCTCCCCTTTGCTCATCGGCGGCAGCAGCCGGCTCGCACGGTGTGCACGCTGTCGCCGGAACCAGGTTCACAGCGCAACGTCACGAAAGAGTCACGTAGCGTTACCTCTATCGCATCGGTCTGCCGCCAGCATGGCCTCCGACCCGCGGCGGATGTACCAGGCGCGCCGAGGGCCACCTCGCCTGCTCGGATGCGTCCCCCGCCCCCGAGGCGCACACTGGATCGATGCCCGTGTCCCCGATGTCCGCGCTGGATTACGTCTTCATCCCGTTGGCGACGACCATCGTGCTCGCCCTGTTCGTGCTCGTGCTCCGCTGGACGTACGCCGACCGGGGCGGGCGCGGCACGGTGAAGCCCGGCGGTGTCGGTGACCACGGACTGCTGGTCCCGATGACGACGGTCCGCGACCCGCAGCGCGCAGCCAGCATGGTGGCGGCGCTGAACGCGTCGGGTATCCGCGCCTCGCTGTCCGGGGACGCGGGTCGGCAACTCCTGCTGGTGTGGCCCACCCAGGTGGACGAGGCCTGGCAGCGACTGGCCGAGCTGTCCCGCGACGAGCGCTGACCCCGCTCATCCGTGAGTTCGGTGCGGCCCATCCGTGAGTTTCGGTGCACCCATCCGTGGGTTTCGGTGCCCTGGATGCGGCTCACGACCGGGAGGAGCGCTCGCCGCCGGGCTTCCACAGCACGTCGCCGGCCTCGCTGTTGGCGTGCCGGGCGAGGATGAAGAGCAGATCCGACAGCCGGTTGAGGTACGTGATGGCGAGCACGTTCATCGAGTCGCCGTGCTCCTCGTAGGCGAGCCAGGCTGACCGCTCGGCCCGGCGTACCGTCGTGGTGGCGATCTGCAGGAGCGCCGAACCGTGGGTACCGCCTGGCAAGATGAAGGACGACAGTGTGGGCAGCGCCTCGTTGTACTGGTCGCACCACCCCTCGAGCCGCTCGACGTACTCAACCAGCACGCGCAGCGGGGGGAACTCCGGATCGGGCACGACCGGAGTCGCAAAGTCGGCCCCCACGTCGAAGAGCTCGTTCTGGACAACGCCGAGCAAGTCGACGACGTCCTGATCGAGGTCGCCAGCGACGATCGCGTGGCCCAGGTGGGCGTTGGCCTCGTTGACGTCGCCGTACGCCGCCACCCGCAGGTCTGTCTTCGTGGTGTCGCTCATGTCACCGAGGCGAGTCCTGCCAGCGTCCCCGGTGCGGGTGTAGATGCGCGTCAGACGGACCATGGGCCCACCCTACGCACCGATGGGCCGCACCAAACTCACGGATGGGCGCACCAAACTTACGGATGGGCGCACCAAACTTACGGATGAACCGCACCAAACTCACGGATGGGCGGACGGGCTACACGACGCGGTGTGAGTTGCTTCCCGGAGGCGACGACTCCAGCCAGGCGAGCAGCGCCGTCACCGACTGGTCGCCCATCGCCAGCTGCACGAGCCTACCGCCGTCTCGACACTCGATGATGACGTGCCCGCTGTGCAGGGCGAACGCCTCGGGGCCGTGTGGCGTCCGTCGCTCCAGCACGTCGAGCGCCTCGCGCGCGAAGCATCGGGTGGGACGCAGGCGCAACGAGAAGAAACGGAACCACTCGAGCTTGTTGTCGACGTAGCGACCCAGCCCGATCGTCCACCCCTGCGGATGGGTGCCGCCGCGATCGTTGATGCTCAGCTCGAAGACGCCGCCGGCGCGCGTGAGCCAGCGGCGCCTCGCGACGAAAACGAGGGGCAGCACCACGAGGGACAGCACGAGCAGCACGAGGGAGTCGAGGACCACCCACTCCCAGACCTGCATCGCATCCTCACCCGTTCGCTGAGGATCGAGGGTACGTCAGGAGCGTTCGGTGGCGAGCACCCAGGCGCGTGCCCGGCGCAGCTCGCCCAGGGCTGCTTCGTCCTCTAGGTCCCCCTTCTCAGCGTCCTCCAGATCCTTGCTGGCCTTGGCGGCGTCGATGTCCGACGCGAGCACTGCTTGCTCGGCCAGGATCGACACCCGGTTGCCGGCCACCGACAGGAACCCCGAATCGACCGCGGCACGCGTCGTCTCGCCCCCGCCGGTGCGGACCTCAACCACCCCGGGCACCATCAACGACAGCAGCGGCGCGTGATCAGCCAGGATGCCGACCTCGCCCTCTGCGGTTCGGGCCACGACCATGCTCGCGTCGCCCGACCACACGACGCGGTCGGCCGCCACCAGCTCGACGTGCAGCGGGTCGCTCACGAGTCCCCTCCGCTCCGGCCAGTGCTCATGGGTTCCGTGCTCATAGGCTCTTCTCGATCTCGGCCCACTTCTGGTCGACGTCATCCAGGCCACCGCACATGAAGAACGCCTGCTCGGAGACGTGGTCGTAGTCACCGTCGCAGATCTTGGTGAAGCCGTCGATCGTCTCGTCGAGAGGGACGGTCGAGCCCTCGAGGCCGGTGAACTGCTTGGCCACGTACGTGTTCTGGGACAGGAACCGCTGCAGGCGGCGCGCACGCGAGACGACGATCTTGTCCTCCTCGGACAACTCGTCGACACCGAGGATCGCAATGATGTCCTGCAGCTCCTTGTTGCGCTGCAGAATCCCCTTCACCCGGATGGCGGTCTGGTAGTGCTCCGCGCTGATGTAGCGCGGGTCCAGGATCCGCGACGTCGAGGTCAACGGGTCCACGGCCGGGTAGATACCCAGGGAGGCGATGTCACGCGAGAGCTCGGTGGTCGCGTCGAGGTGGGCGAACGTGGTAGCCGGCGCCGGGTCGGTGTAGTCGTCGGCTGGCACGTAGATCGCCTGCATCGAGGTGATCGAGTGACCACGCGTCGAGGTGATCCGCTCCTGGAGCACGCCCATCTCGTCGGCCAGGGTGGGCTGGTAACCGACGGCTGAGGGCATCCGGCCGAGCAGGGTCGAGACCTCGGAGCCGGCCTGCGTGAACCGGAAGATGTTGTCGATGAACAGCAGCACGTCCTGCTCCTGCACGTCACGGAAGTACTCCGCCATCGTGAGCGCGGACAGCGCGACCCGCAAGCGTGCGCCCGGTGGCTCATCCATCTGACCGAACACCAGCGCGGTCTGCCCGATCACCTCCGACTCGGTCATCTCGGTGATCAGGTCGTTGCCTTCGCGGGTGCGTTCGCCGACGCCGGCTAACACCGACACTCCGTCATGGTCGCGAGCGACGCGGGCGATCATCTCCTGGATCAGCACGGTCTTGCCCACACCGGCACCACCGAACAGACCGATCTTGCCGCCGAGAACGTACGGCGTGAGCAGGTCGATGACCTTGATGCCGGTCTGGAACATCTCCGTCTTGGACTCCAGCGTGTCGAAGGCCGGTGACTTGCGGTGGATCGGCCAACGTTCGGTGACCTCGAGCTTCTCGCCCTCCTCGAGGTTGAGCACGTCGCCGATCGCGTTGAACACCCGGCCCTTGGTCACGTCACCGACGGGCACCGAGATTCCCTCGCCGGTATCGGTGACGGTGGCACCACGGGTCAGGCCGTCGGTCGGCTGCATGGAGATCGCGCGGACCAGGCCGTCACCGATGTGCTGCTCGACCTCGAGGGTCAGCGTGTGCATGTCCTCGTCGGCGATCTTCACCTCGACCGTCAGGGCGTTGTAGATCTCGGGCATCGCGTCGGTGGGGAACTCGACGTCGATGACCGGGCCGATCACCCGGGCGACGCGGCCGGTGCCACCGGAGGAGTCCTGGTCGGCGGTCGTATCGTCAATCGTGGCAGTCATGTCTCTCACTCACTCCCGGCGTTGGCGTCGGCCAGGGCGTTGGCCCCACCGACGATCTCGCTGATTTCCTGGGTGATCCCGGCCTGGCGGGCCTGGTTGGCTATGCGGGTGTAGTGCAGGATGAGCTCCTGCGCGTTGTCGGTGGCAGCCTTCATCGCCCGCTGCCTCGACGCCAGCTCGGACGCCGCTGCCTGCATCAGGCAGAAGAAGATCCGGCTGTACACGTAGCGCGGCAGCAGCTGGTCGAGGACCTCCGAGGCGGAGGGCTCGAACTCGTACAGCGGCAGCGCCTCACCGGACTCGGGCTTGTCCTCACCCTCGACGACCTGCAGCGGCATGAGCCGGATGACGTCGGGGGTCTGCACGAGCATCGACCGAAAGCGCGTGAAGACCACGTGAACCTCGTCGGCTCCGCCGTCCTCGGTGAGGAAGGATCCGACGAGCGCGTCACCGAGGGCGCGTGCATCAGCGTACTGCGGGCGGTCGGAGATGCCCGTCCAGCTGTCCTCGAGCGTGCGCTGGCGGAACTTGTAGTACGCAACGCCCTTGCGGCCGGTGACGTAGAGCAACGCCTCCTTGCCCTCCGTACGCAGCTTCTCGACGAGCCGCTCGGCCTCCTTGAGCACGCTGGCGGAGTAGGCGCCGGCCAGGCCACGGTCGCTGGTCACGACGAGCACCGCCGCCCTGGTCGGGTTCTCCGGCTCGGTCGTGATCGGGTGGTCCACGCGCGAGTACGTCGCCAGGGCGGACACCGCCCGGGTCAGCTCGCGCGCGTACGGCGCCGCGGCGGCCGCCTGCTGCTGCGCCCTGATGACCCGCGACGCAGCGATCAGCTCCATGGCCCGCGTGATCTTCTTGGTCGCTTCGGTCGACTTGATCTTCGCGCGGTACTCGCGAATGGATGCGACCATCGTCAGCCTCGCTTCTGCCGGACGATCTGCTCCTGCTCGACGTCCTCGTCCCCGAGCGCCTCGGCCTCCTCCTTGCCCGCCTTGATCGGCTGGCCGTCGGAGGTCTCGAACTGCTCGACGAAGGAGTCGTAGGCGTCGCCGAGCGTCGAGTCGGTGTCGTCGTCGAAGCTCCGCGACTCCCGGATTCCCTCGAGCAGCCCGCTGTGCTCGCGCTTGAGGTAGTCGAGCAGCTCGCTCTCGAACCGGCTCACGTCGGAGGTGGGGACCTCGTCCAGCCGGCCGGAGGTGCCGAGCCACATCGAGACGACCTGCTCCTCCATGGAGTACGGCGCGTACTGCCCCTGCTTCAGCAGCTCCATCAGCCGCTGCCCCCGGGCCAGCTGCTGGCGCGACGCCGCGTCCAGGTCGGAGGCGAACATGGCGAACGCCTCCATCGCTCGGTACTGCGCGAGGTCGACCTTGAGGGAACCGGTGACCTTCTTCATCGCCTTGGTCATGGCCGCACCACCCACGCGCGACACCGAGATACCGACGTCGATCGCGGGACGCTGGTTGGCGTTGAACAGGTCGGACTGCAAGAAGATCTGGCCGTCGGTGATCGAGATGACGTTGGTCGGGATGTACGCCGAGACGTCGTTGGCCTTGGTCTCGACGATCGGCAGGCCGGTCATCGAGCCGGAACCGAGCTCGTCGGAGAGCTTCGCGCAACGTTCGAGCAACCGCGAGTGGATGTAGAACACGTCACCGGGGTACGCCTCGCGGCCCGGCGGCCGACGCAGCAGCAGCGACACGGCGCGATAGGCCTCGGCCTGCTTGGAAAGGTCGTCGAAGATGATGAGGACGTGCTTGCCCTCGTACATCCACGCCTGGCCGATCGCCGACCCGGTGTAGGGCGCCAGGTACTTGAAGCCGGCCGGGTCGGAGGCCGGGGCCGCGACGATGGTCGTGTACTCCAGGGCGCCGGCCTCCTCCAAGGAGCCCCTCACGGCCGCGATGGTCGAGCCCTTCTGCCCGATCGCGACGTAGATGCAACGGACCTGCTGACTGGGGTCGCCGGTCTCCCAGTACTCCTTCTGGTTGATGATCGTGTCGATGGCGATCGCCGACTTGCCGGTCTGGCGGTCACCGATGATGAGCTGACGCTGTCCGCGGCCGATCGGCGTCAGGGCGTCGATCGCCTTGAGGCCGGTCTGCAGGGGCTCGCTGACGCCCTGACGCTGGACGACGGACGGGGCCTGCAGCTCCAGAGCGCGCCGTTCGGTGGTCTCGATCTCGCCGAGCCCGTCGATGGGCTGACCGAGCGGATCCACGACGCGGCCGAGGTAGTTGTCCCCGACCGGCACCGAGAGGACCTGGTTGGTCCGGCGGACCTGCTGGCCCTCCTCGATGCCGGAGAACTCGCCCAGCACGACCGCACCGATGCTGCGGACGTCGAGGTTCAACGCCAGGCCGTACGTGCCGTCCTCGAACTCGAGCAGCTCGTTGGCCATGGCGGACGGCAGACCCTCGATGATCGCGATGCCGTCACCGGCCTCGGCGACGACGCCCACCTCTTCACGGTCGGCGGTCTCCGGCTCGTAGTCGGAGACGAAACGCTGGAGCGCGTCCCGGATCTCATCCGGACGGATCGTGAGCTCCGCCATGCTGGGTTCCTGCTCTCTGTCGTCTGTCGGGGTCGTCTGTCGGGGTTGTCTGTTGGTGTCAGTCGTATGACGTGGAAACGTGGCTGGGTCTCAGCCAGCCATCTTGCGACGGGCGTGCTCGAGTCGACCGGCGACCGAGGAGTCGATGACCTCGTCCCCTATCTCGATGGTGGCACCTCCGAGCAAGGCCGGCTCGACGATGACGTTGACGTGCACCGCCTTGCCGTAGATGCCCTGCAGGGCCGAGGCCAACCGGGAGCGCTCGGTCTCGTCGAGGTCGTAGGCCGCGCGGACCGTTGCGACCAGCTGGTCACGTCGACCGGCGGCAATCTGGACGAAGTCGTCGAGGGTGAGCTCGAACGGACGCTGCCGCGCGGCCACTGCCTGGCCGACCAGGGACAGCGTCGAGCTGCGCACCTTGCCCTCGAGCAGCGACGAGACCAGCTCCTGCTTGCGCGCCACCGGCATGGCGCGGTCCGACAGGACCGTACGCAGTGCGGGGTCGCCGTGCACGAGCCGACCGAAGCGGAACAGCTCGTCCTCGGCCTCCTCGAGCTCGCCCGCCTGCTCGGCACCGGTCAGGTGCGCCTCGACACCAGCGGCTTCGAGTGCGTGCGCCAAGTCGCGGGCGGAGTTCCAGCGTCCTGCGGTCGCCGTCGTCAGCGCTTTCAGGGCCGGCTCACCGATCTTGTCGGTGAACAGGCTGCCCACCAGCCCCTCCTTGGCCTCGTTCGCCGAGGACGGGTTGGTGAGCATGCGACGCAAGGACGGTGCGGAGTCCAGCACGTCGACGACGGCGAACAGGTCGTCACCGAGCTCCCGAGCGTCGGCGCCGCCGCGCACCTCGTCCTCCACGACGGCCAGGACGGCGTCGCGGGTCCCGGCGGAGACACCACGCATCAGCGGGCTCCTCGTACGGGTGCGCCGTCATCCTGGCTCTCGATCTCGGCGATGAAGCGTTCCACCGTACGGCGCTGCCGCGCCTCGTCCTCCAGGGACTCGCCCACGATGCGACCGGCCAGCGTGGTCGCGAGCGTGCCCACCTCGGCTCGCAGCTGCTGCACCGCCTGCTGACGGTCGGCTTCGATCTGTGCCCGCGCCGTCGTGGTGATACGCCCCGCCTCGACCTGCGCCTGCTCACGCATCTCGGCGACGATCGCCGCACCCTGCTCCCGCGCGTCCTCCCGGATGCGTGCCGCCTCGTGACGTGCCGCGGCCAGCTGGGCGGTGTACGTCTCCAGGGCCTCCTTGGCCTCGGCCTGCGCAGCCTCGGCCTCGGCCATCCCGCCCTCGATGGCGGCGGTGCGCTCGGCGAAGGCCTTCTCGAAGTTCGGGACGACGTACTTCTTGACCAGCCAGACCAGGATCAGGAAGACGACGGCGCCCAGGATGATCTCCGACACGGGCGGAAGGAGCGGGTTGGGCTCTTCCGCGGCGACGAATACGAACATGTGAGTGACCTGTCAGTCGGGGGCCGATGGGCTGGTCAGAGCACGAACGCGAGCGCGATCCCGATGATCGCGAGCGCCTCGGCGAGTGCGAACCCCAAGATCGCGATGGACTGCAGCGTGCCGCGGGCCTCGGGCTGACGGGCCACGCCGTTGATGTAGGCCGCGAAGATCAGGCCGATGGCGACGCCGGGGCCGATGGCCGCGAGGCCGTAGCCGACCATGTTGAGCGAGCCTTCCAAGTTGAGCGAGCCTTCCATGGTGATTCCTTTCGATAGCTCTTCGGGGTCAGTGTTCCTCGGAGAGGGCCCCGGAGATGTACATGGCGGTGAGCAGCGTGAAGACGTACGCCTGGAGGAACTGCACCAGCAGCTCGAGGAAGCTGACCGCGGTGGCCATCAGCCAGGCGAGGACGCCGACGGGGGCGTAGGCCAGGTTGCCCGACTCGAACACGAGGTACTCGCCCCCGATGGTGAACAGGATCAGCAGCAGGTGACCGGCGAACATGTTGGCGAAGAGTCGCAGTGCCAGGGTGACCGGGCGGACCACGATGTTGGAGACGAACTCCAGGGGGATGATCAGCACCAGGATCGGTCCGGTCACTCCGGCGGGCACCGACTGGTTCTTGAGGTACCCGACCACCCCGTGCCGGTAGATGCCCACCCCGTTGTAGAGGATCCAGGTCAGCGCCGCGAGGCCGTACGCGAAGCCGGCGCGGGAGAACGACGGGAACTGGATGAGGGGGACCAGCCCGAAGACGTTGTTGATCAGCAGGAAGAAGAACAACGCCACCAGGTACGGCACGAACTTCATGAAGTCGTGCTGGCCGATGATGTCGCGGGCGATGCCGTTGCGGACGAAGGTGTAACCCTGCTCACCCGCGTACTGCAGCTTGCCCGGGACAACGGCCGCCTTGCGCGCGGTGGCGTACAGGGCCGCGAAGGCCAGCACTGCGGCGAGGACGATGAGCACCATCGGCTTGGTGACGCCCGCGGCGATGGCCGGATACTCGAACGTGGAGGGTCCCGGCGGGGTGAATCCCTCGCCGCCGGAAGCGGCCTGCGGCGTGCTGGTCGCCAAGCCGATGCCGGCGATGCCTACGATGCTCACACGATCTCCTCCTGCGCGGCACGGTCGCGGTGGTGGGGCGGTGGTGGGGGCGGGGACACTCGATCGGTCAGGGGGACAGCAGCAGCTGTCACTGGTGCTCGAGCGAGGCGTAGACGGTCCAGGTGCCCAACGCTGCTCCGAACAGGATGCCGATCGGTGTCATGAACGAGGTGTCCCACCAACGGTCCAGCAGCCACCCGACCGCGCCGTAGATGATGATGCCGCCCGACAGCCGTCCCACCGCAGCCCATGGGTCGGCGGACCGGCGCACCGGTTCGTGTACAGGGGGTTGGCTCATCGCGGTCCGCACAGTAGCAGCCGGGCAGAGGCCCACGCATATCGGCAATCACGGCGTCCGTACCGTCCCGTCGTAGATCGGTTGGCGGCGCCGCACCGTGGTCACGACCTCGGCGGTGCTCCACGTCAGGGTGCACGCGACGACGGCTGCCGCCAGCGCCGTGCGGTGCAGCGGGTCACCGAGCAGACCGACTGCATCGATCACCACCAGCGTGACCAGCAGCGCCAGGATCTTGCCCAGGTACAGGGCCATGGCGACCAGCATCGTGAGAGCTGGGTCCAGACGCTGGGTACGGGTGAGGACGAAGGTGCTGGAGGAGAAGAAAGCCAGCACGAGGAGGCTGCCGGCCAGGGCTCCCCACAGACCGGTGGGGCCCACCAGCACGGCGCTGCCGATGCTCACGGCCGTCCCGGTGGCAGACGTCACCAGCAGGCGGGTGCGGTGCTCGGCCGGCGGGATCGCGCGGGCCGGCGTGCGCTCGGTGTCGGTCGTCATGGGGCGGCCGTCCTGGGTGGGCGATGACTCGTCGTCGCTTGAGCGGATGTGATGTCCCACTCGCTTGTGAAAATTAGCACAAGCGCATTGCCGCCTCACACCGGGGTCCGGTGCCACCGCGGCAGCACGAATGCGACGGTCAGCGTCACCACGGCCAGCACTGTCACCGCGGCAATGCTCTGCCACCCGGTGAACAGACCGATGAAGACAGTCCCGAAGGCCACCAGTGAGGCCAGCATGTACATCACCAGGACGGCCCTGCGGTGGGAGTGCCCGATCTCGAGCAGCCGGTGGTGCATGTGCATCTTGTCCGGGCTGAACGGTGAGCGGCCGGCCCGGGTGCGCCGAACCACCGCCAGCGCGAGGTCGACGAAGGGCACGAGCAGCATCGCCACCGGCAGGATCAACGGCAGGAACAGCACCCCGGCACGGGCAAAGGTGTCGTCGATCGCATTGACCTGCAGCTGACCGGTGAGACTGATCGCCGAGCAGGACAGCACCAGGCCGATCAGCATCGACCCGGAGTCGCCCATGAACATCCGGGCGGGATAGAAGTTGTGCGGCAGGAAGCCGACGCAGGCACCCGCGAGTGCCGAGGTGAGCAGCGCGGCTGACAGCGCCCGGGTCAACCCTCCCTGCACGGCGAGGGAGAAGGCGAACACGAAGAACGCCGACGCACCGATGGCGGCCACCCCGGCCGCGAGGCCGTCGAGCCCGTCGATGAAGTTGATGGCGTTCACCGTTGCCACGATGAGCAGCACGCTGAGCAGCAGCCGCTGCGTGGGATCCAACGCGAGCACACCAGGCAACGGCAGCCAGTACAGCTGCACCCCCTGCGCGACGACGATCGCGGCGGCAGTCACCTGTCCGACGAACTTGGTGAGCGCGTCGAGCTCGAACACGTCGTCCAGGACGCCGACCAGGCAGATGACGGCGCCGCCCACGAGCACCGCACGGGCGTCGCTGAACAGCACGTCCGGTGCGCTGGACAGGAACGGGAGCCTGCCGGCCACGAGGTAGGCAGCGACCAGCCCAGCGAGCAGCGCCAGCCCCCCGAAGTACGGGATGGGCACGGCATGCACGTCTCGGTCACGCACCTGCGCGACGGCACCGATGCGTGCGGCCACTTCCCGGGCGGACACACCGACGACGTACGTGACGACGGCGGCCACCGTCAGCACCAGAAGGTACTCACGCACCGCGCCGGCCCCGCACTCGTACGCCGGCTGTGCTCACTGCGGGCTCATTGCGCTAGCTCGACCGTCTCGTCGACCTGCTGCAGCTGCTCGAGGCTGACCGCACCGGCCCGCAGCACGCGCGGGACCGGGCCGGTGAGGTCGACGATCGTGGAGGCGACCATGCCCGGCGAGTGCCCGCTGTCGAGGTAGACCTTGACCGCGTCGCCCAGCATGTCCTCGGCCTCGTCGATGTCGACGGCGGCGGGCAGGCCGCTGCGGTTGGCGCTGCTGACGGCGAGCGGCCCGGTCGCCCGGATGAGCTCGAGCGCCACCTCGTCGTCAGGCATCCGCACGGCGACGGCCGACCGGGTGTCCCCCAGGTCCCAGGTCAGCGACGGCTGCTGCTTGAGGATCAACGTCAGTGGTCCCGGCCACAGCTTCTCGACCAAGTCGCGCGCGACCTGCGGGACGTCGCTGGCGAGCGCGTCCAACGTGGTGGGCGCCGCGACCAGGACCGGCGGCGGCATGTCCCGGCCGCGTCCCTTGGCCTTCAGCAGCCGGCGGACCGCGGCGGGGTCGAAGGCGTCGGCGCCGATCCCGTACACCGTGTCGGTGGGGAGCACGACGAGCTGACCGTTGCGGATCGCATGGGTCGCCGCCTCGATGCCTTCGGCCCGCTCGTCGGCGTCCCCGCAGTCAAAGGTGTCACTCACGCTGCACATGGTGCCACCCGGCAGGTCTCAGCAGCGGTGGGCGGTGGTGAAGCGAGGCCGGTCGGCCAGGTCACGGTGGTCGTGGATAGCCGTCCAACGGTGGGTGGCCGCGAACAGCTGCGGCACCGTCTCCCCCTGGGCGTCGGCGTGCTCGCATCCCACCACACCTCCGGGCAGCAGCAGCCGGTGCGCCACCTGCTCGACCACACGGACGATGTCCAGCCCGTCGGTCCCCGACCACAGCGCCATCACCGGGTCGTGCTCGCGTACCTCGGCTGCCACCGACTCGTACGCACCGACGGGGATGTAGGGCGGGTTGGCCAGCACCACGTGCACGGTGCCGTCGAGGTCGCCGAATGCGTCGGCCACGTCACCGGCGCGCAGGTCGACACCGGTGCCGGTCAGGTTGCGCTCGGCGTACGCCAGCGCCTGCTCGGACAGCTCGACGGCGTGCACCTGCGCGTATGCCGCCTCGTCGGCCACCGCGGCCGCGATGGCGCCCGAGCCGGTGCACAAGTCCACGACGACCGGATGCATGACACCCCCGGCCCGCAGCTCGCCGAGCCGGTCGATGCCCCATCCGGCCAGCAGCTCGGTCTCCGGACGCGGGATGAAGACGCCGGGACCGACGTCGAGCTCGACATGCCGAAAGGCCGCGGTGCCGAGCAGGTGCTGCAGCGGCTCCCGGACACAGCGCCGCGCGAGCAGGCGGTCGTACGCGGTGAGCGCGTCAGCGGCGGGTTCGCCCTGGAGCAGCAGCTCGGATCGTGGCACCTGCAGGACGTGGGCGAGCAGCCATTGGGCGTCGGACACCGGTGAGGACACACCCGCGTCAGCCAGCCGTGCAGTCGCGTCGGTAAGGACGGTGCGGATGCTCGGTCCTGGATCTCGCGCTCTCATCGACCGCGCTCCGTCTCGGCAGCGGCCAGCCGGTCGGCAAGGTCGGTCTCGACGCAGGCTGCGATGACGTCCTCGAGCGCCCCGTCGAGCACCGCGTCGAGGTCGTACGACTTGTACCCGACCCGGTGGTCGGAGATCCGGTTCTCGGGGTAGTTGTACGTGCGGATCCGCTCGGACCGGTCGACCGTGCGGATCTGGGACCGGCGCACGTCACTGGCCTGCGCGTCCGCAGCATCCTGTGCGGCGGCCAGCAAGCGCGAGCGCAGGATCCGTAGCGCCTGCTCCTTGTTCTGCAGCTGGCTCTTCTGGTTCTGGCAGCTCACGACGATGCCGCTGGGCAGGTGGGTGACGCGCACGGCGGAGTCCGTGGTGTTGACGCTCTGCCCACCCGGACCCGAGGACCGGAAGACGTCCACGCGCAGGTCCGTCTCGTTGATCGCGACGTCGACCGGGTCGGCCTCGGGCAGTACGAGCACTCCGGCCGCGGAGGTGTGGATGCGACCCTGCGACTCGGTGACGGGGACGCGTTGGACGCGGTGCACGCCGCCCTCGTACTTGAGCAGGGCGTGCGGTGCCTCGCCGGGTTCGGGTGCGCCTGTCGCCTTGACCGCCACCGTGACCGATTTGTAGCCGCCGAGGTCTGACTCGGTGGCGTCGATCATCTCGGTACGCCAGCCACGCCGCTCGGAGTAGCGCAGGTACATCCGCACCAGGTCCCCGGCGAACAGTGCCGACTCCTCGCCGCCCTCCCCCGCCTTGATCTCGAGGATGGCGTCCTTGTCGTCGGCCGGGTCACGCGGCACCAGCAGTCGCTGCAACCGTTCGGCCAGCTCCTCGCGGCGAGCGTCGATGGCCGGCACTTCCGGGGCGAACGTCGGGTCCTCGTCGGCGAGCTCCCGGGCCGCCTCGAGGTCCTCGCCGGCCTGCTGCCACTCCCGGTAGGTGCGCACGACGGCACTGACAGCGGCGTAGCGCTGCCCGACTCGCTTGGCGGCGTCCGGATCACCGTGCAGCGCAGGATCGGCCAGCCGGCCCTCCAAGGCGGCGTGCTCGTCAACCCACCACTCGACGCCCTCGAACATCGACTTCACCTCACGCATGCTGCACCGATTCGTGGACACGCTCCACAGACACACGAGGGCGGCGCCGCCCGAGCCGTTGACTCGGAGGACGCCGCCCCTCGTAGAGCTACTGTGACCTGGTTGCCGCGTACCGCTTCTCGAAGCGGGCCACCCGGCCGCCGGTGTCCAGGATCTTCTGCTTGCCGGTGTAGAACGGGTGGCACTGCGAGCAGACGTCGGCCCGGATGGTGCCGCTCTCGGCAGTGCTCCGCGTGCTGAACGTGGCGCCGCAGGTGCAGGTCACCTGCGTGTCGCGGTACGCGGGATGAATGTCCCTTTTCATGGTGTCCTCTCGACTGGCGGTCGCCGGGTCGACGAGGTCGAACCTGCCTCGACGTGAACCGGAACCATCGGTCAGTGTGTCACTGACACGCTGCCCAACGCGAATTCACCGGCCGCTGTTCCGCCCGGTAATCAGCCCCCAGCGGACTCAGTCGTCGCTGTTGCGCCCACCGATGCCCTGCGGCGTCGTCTTCTGCACCTGCATGAGGAACTCGACGTTGCTCGCCGTCTTCTTGAGCTTGTCGATCACCAGCTCGAGAGCCTGTTGACCGTCGAGCGCAGACAGCACCCGGCGCAGCTTCCAGACCACCGCGAGCTCCTCGCGGCTCATCAACAGTTCCTCGCGGCGGGTGCCGGAGGCGTCGATGTCGATGGCCGGGAAGATCCTCTTGTTGGCGTACTCGCGGCGAAGCCGCAGCTCCATGTTGCCGGTGCCCTTGAACTCCTCGAAGATCACCTCGTCCATCCTCGAGCCGGTCTCGATGAGCGCCGTGGCCAAGATCGTGAGCGAGCCTCCGTGCTCGATGTTGCGTGCCGCACCGAAGAACCGCTTGGGCGGGTAGAGCGCCGAGGAGTCGACACCACCGGACAGGATCCGGCCGCTGGCCGGCGCCGCCAGGTTGTACGCGCGACCGAGCTTGGTGATCGAGTCCAGCAGGACGAAGACGTCGTGGCCCATCTCGACCAGCCGCTTGGCACGTTCGATGGCCAGTTCGGCGATCGTGGTGTGGTCCGACGCCGGCCGGTCGAAGGTGGAGGAGATGACCTCACCCTTGACCGCGCGCTGCATCTCGGTGACCTCCTCGGGCCGCTCGTCGACCAGTACGACCATCAGGTGGCACTCGGGGTTGTTGGTCGTCACTGCATTGGCGATCGCCTGCATCACCATGGTCTTGCCGGCCTTCGACGGGGCGACGATCAGGCCACGCTGGCCCTTGCCGATCGGCGCCACGATGTCGATGATCCGGGTCGTGAGCAGCCCGGCCTCGGTCTCCAGCCGCAGTCGTTGTTCGGCGTAGAGCGGTGTCAGCTTGGAGAACTCGACCCGCCTCTTGGCCTCCTCGACGTCCATGCCGTTGACGGTGTCGATCCGTACGAGCGGGTTGAACTTCTCCTTGCGATCGCTGCCACGGTCGCTCTCGCGTGGCTGGCGTACCTGCCCGGTGACCGCGTCACCCTTGCGCAGGCCGCACTTGCGCACCATCGACAGCGAGACATAGACGTCGCCGGACCCGGGCAGGTAGCCGGTCGTACGGACGAACGCGTAGCTGTCGAGCACGTCGAGGATGCCTGCCACCGGGAGCAGGACGTCGTCCTCGTGCACCGTGGTGTCGACTTCCTGGCGACCGCGGTCGCTGCGGTCGCTGCGGTCGTTACGGTCACCGCGGCTGCCGCGGTCGCGGTTGCGACTGCGGCGACGACGGCGCCCACCCGACTCCTCACCGCGGTTGTCGTTGCGGCTGTCGCCACCGCTGTTGTCGTGACCGCTGTTGTCGTTGCTGTTGTCGTTGCGGTTGTCGTTGCGATTGTCGTTGCGCTTGTCATTACCGCGGCCGTCGTTGCGGTTGTCGCCATTTCGGCTGTCTCCACCGCGGTTGTCCTGACGACTGTCATTGCCGCGGCTGTCGCCACCGCGGTCGTCGACCGGGGAAGACCGGGCAAGCTCAGGTGTCCCCTCTGCAGCAGCGGCGCCGTTACTCGAACCGCTGCGGTCGGAGGTGGTCGGAGCGCCGGTGCTTGGTCCGCCGGTGCTCTGCGCTGCCGTGATCGCGTCGATCAGCTGGCTCTTGCGCATCCGTCCGGTGCCCTTGATGCCGAGGCTGCCGGCAACCTGCTGCAGCTCGGCCAGCACCATGCCGGAGAGTCCTCCACCACTCTTGCGGCGACGCGCAGCGGTGGCTGCGGCACCGGGTTCGCCGGTAGCTGGAGGAAGTGTGTTGATCTCTGTCACGTGAGGTCCTTCCCACGTCGAGAAGCCATGATGTGGCCCCCTGGTCGAACGCGATCTTGGGTGTTCCAGGCATCGCGGTTCGCCTGCTGCATCGGGCAGCAGGCAAGAAGATGGCGTGTCCGTCCGCACCAGATGACGTCGGTGGTCTCCGGCGGCAGTGCCGACATGGAGATTTGCGAGTCGATCAGTGGGGGGACGTGCCGACCGCCGAACAACTCGTCGTCGCAGTCGATGCTGACAGTGAGACTGACGGCGAGACTGTTGGCCGATCGTGTACGCAAGAGCCTAGCACCCGGTGCGGCTCATTGCGTCACGTCCCCCCAACGCTGGTGTGTCGTCCGCCGTTCACAGCACCCGCGCGCCCTGCACGTCCACGTCAAGGACCTGACAGGTCCACCCGCGCGGTGTCCAGCGTCGTACGTCGGCCACCGGAACGCTGTCAGGCCTACCGGGCAGCAGCACGAGCACGCTCGGACCGGCGCCGGAGACCACGGCGGGCAGCCCGTCGGCGCGCAGCAGCTCGAGCAGCGACCAGGTCACGGGCATGGCGCTGCGGCGCTGCTCCTGGTGCAGCCACTCCTGGGTCGCGGCGAATAGCAGCTCCCGGTTCGGCTCGGGCGCTGTCATCGCTGCCACCAGCAGCGCAGCCCGGCCTGCGGTCGCCGCCGCAGCGCCGTGCGGCACGGTCGGCGGCAGCATGGCGCGGGCAAGCTCGGTCGGCACCGATTCCTCGGGCACCAGCAGCACCCCGCGCACCGTGGTGTCGCGCCGGATCGCACGGGCTCTCCCCTCCTGGGTCCACGCGATAGTGAGGCCGCCCAGCAAGCACGCCGCCACGTTGTCGGGGTGCCCCTCCATCGAGGCGGCCAGCGCCAGCACGTCACCGTCGGACGGTGCCGTGATCCCGCCGGAGACGAGGGCGCGCGCGGCGACGATGCCGGACACGATGGCGGCGGCACTCGAGCCGAGCCCCCGTCCGTGCGGTATCGCGTTGCGGCAGCGCAGGTGCAGACCCGGCGGACGTACGCCCAGCCGGTCGAAGGCCGCGTGCATCGAGCGCACGACGAGATGTGTCCCGTCCCGCGGCACGTCCTGTGCGCCGACGCCCTCCACCTCGATGTGCAGCCCCCGTGCAGTCACCGCGACGGTCAGCTGGTCCTGCAGGCTCAGCGCCAGCCCAAGGGCATCGAAGCCGGGCCCGAGGTTGGCGCTGGTCGCCGGTGCGACGACGTCGACCGGCGACGTCGAGAAGGTCACGTCTCCTGCAGGCCGGCTGCACGGGCGACGTCGGCCAGCCGCGCGTCGACCACCTGGTCCACCAGCGAGTCGAAGCCCGACAGTGCCGTCGCCACGTCCTTGAGGCCGTGACCGGTGACCGTGACGACGATGCGCTGCCCGGCATCCACCTGACCGGCCTGCACCGCCTTGGCCAGCCCGGCGGCACCGGCGGCCGACGCGGGCTCGACGAACACACCGTCCCGCGCCGCCAGCTCGCGCTGCGCGGCCAGGATCTCCCAGTCGCTCACCAGGTCGAACCGTCCCCCGGACTCCTCGCGTGCCTGCACGGCCAGCGACCACGAGGCCGGGTTGCCGATCCGGATGGCGGTGGCGACCGTCTCGGGGGTCGCCACCGGCGAGCCGTGGACGAGTGGGGCCGCACCGTGCGCCTGGTAGCCCCAGACGACCGGCCTGCGGCTGGCGATCTGGTCCTTGGCGTACTCGGTGTAGCCGAGCCAGTAGGCCGAGATGTTCCCGGCGTTGCCGACCGGCAGCACGTGCAGGTCCGGTGCGTCACCGAGACAGTCCACGACCTCGAACGCGGCGGTCTTCTGACCCTCCAGCCGCAGCGGGTTGACCGAGTTGACCAGCGCCACCGGGAACTCGTCGGCCAGCCCGCGCGCGAGCGTCAGGCACTCGTCGAAGCCGCCTCGTACCTGCACGATCTGGGCGGCGTGCAGCACCGCCTGGGCCATCTTGCCTGCGGCTATCTTGCCCTCCGGGACCAGGACGACCGGTGTCAGTCCGGCACGCGAGGCGTACGCCGCCATGGACGCCGACGTGTTGCCCGTCGAGGCGCAGACCGCGGCCCGGGACCCCTCGCCGACCGCCACGGACATCGCCACCGTCATGCCCCGGTCCTTGAAGGAGCCGGTCGGGTTCGAGCCCTCGACCTTGAGCCAGACCGAGCACCCGGTCAGCTCCGAGAGCCAGGGCGACTCCACCAGTGGGGTGCCCCCCTCCCCCAGCGAGACCACCGGCGTCGAGGCGTCGACCGGCAGCCGTTCGCAGTACTCACCGATCACACCGCGCCACAGCCGGGGACGCGCCTCGTCCTCACTCACCGTCCGCCTCGACCCTCATCACCGCGGTCACCTCGTGCACCATGTCCATCGCGCGCAACGCCTCGACGGTCGCCGACAGCGCCGAATCGGTGGCGCTGTGGGTCACCAGGACCAGCGCGGCGTCGTCGCCCCGGCCGTCCTGGCGCATCGTCTGGATCGACACGCCGTGCCGCGCGAACTCGGTCGCCACCGCCGCCAGGACGCCGGCTCGGTCGTCGACGTCGAGGGCGATGTGGTACCGCGTGACGGTGTCACCCATCGGCAGCACCTCGCACTGCCCGTGGGCGGACTCACCGCTGCCGCTCACCCCGTCGAGTCGGTGCCGGGCGGCGGTGACCAGGTCCCCGAGCACTGCCGAGGCGGTGGGAGCACCACCGGCACCGGGTCCGTAGAACATCAGCGCACCCGCGTTCTCGCTCTCGACGAACACCGCGTTGTATGCCTCACGGACGCTGGCCAGCGGGTGTGAGAGCGGGATCATCGCCGGGTGCACGCGCGCCGACACAGCGGGACCGGCCGGTGTGTCCCGGACGTCGCAGATCGCCAGCAGCTTCACCACGCACCCCATGTCGCGGGCGGTGACGACGTCGCGGGCGGTGACCTCGGTGATGCCCTCGCGGTAGACGTCGGCGGCGGTGACCCGGGTGTGGAACGAGAGGCTGGCCAGGATCGCCGCCTTCGCTGCGGCGTCGAAGCCCTCGATGTCGGCCGTCGGGTCCGCCTCGGCGTACCCGAGCTCCTGCGCCTCCTCGAGCGCCTCGGCGAAGCCCGCTCCGGTCGTGCTCATCTTGTCGAGGATGAAATTGGTAGTGCCGTTGACGATGCCGAGCACGCGCGTCACTCGGTCACCGGCCAGTGACTCCCGCAGTGGCCGCAGGATCGGGATGGCGCCGGCGACGGCGGCCTCGTAGTACAGGTCGCGGTCGGCCTTGGCTGCTGCTTCGAACAGCGTGCCGCCGTCCTCGGCGAGCAGCGCCTTGTTGGCGCTGACCACCGAACACCCGTGCTCCAGCGCGGACAGGATCAGCGAGCGCGCGGGCTCGATGCCGCCGATCACCTCGACCACCAGATCGATGTCCTCACGGGCCACCAGGGCCTGCGCGTCGTCGGTGAACAGGCTGGCGTCGAGCTCGGCGTCGCGACCGCGTCCGAGCCGGCGCACGGCGATCCCGGCGAGCTCGAGCCGGGCACCGACGCGCGCCTGCAGCTCATCGGCGTCCTGACGCAAGATCCGCGCGACCTGTGACCCGACGTTGCCACAGCCGAGCAGCCCCACCCGCAGCGTAGAAATGCTCGTCGTGGTCGCCGACGCTTCCGTCATCCGCGACCTCCTCCGGCCACGAGATCGAGGCGCAACAGGTCCTCCACCGTCTCCCGGCGGATCACCGCACGAGCCATGCCGTCACGCACCGCGACCACAGCGGGGCGGGGCACGTGGTTGTAGTTGCTGGCCAACGACCGACAGTAGGCGCCGGTCGCCGGCACCGCGAGGAGATCTCCCGGTGCGAGGTCGCCGGCGAGGAACTCGTCCTTGACGACGATGTCCCCGGACTCGCAGTGCTTGCCGACCACCCGGGCCAAGGTCGGCGTCACGTCAGAGCGCCGGGAGGCCAGCGTGCACGAGTAGTCGGCGTCGTACAGGGCGGTACGCACGTTGTCGCTCATGCCGCCGTCGACGCTGACGTACGTGCGGGTCGCCCCACCGTCGAGCGGGACCTGCTTGACCGTGCCGACCGTGTACAGCGTGCACACGGCCGGCCCGGCGATCGCCCGGCCTGGCTCGATGGACAGGTGCGGCACGTCCAGACCGAGAGCCTTGCACTCGTGGGCGACGATGCCCAGCAGTCCCTGCGCCAGCTCCGCCGGTGTCTGCGGTGTGTCCTGGGTCGTGTACGCGATGCCGAAGCCACCGCCGAGCCCGAGCTCAGGCAGCACCGCGTCGAGCTCGTCGGCGATCCGGGCGTGCAGGGCGAGCACGTGCCGGGTGGCGACCTCGAAGCCGGAGGTGTCGAAGATCTGTGACCCGATGTGCGAGTGCAGACCCACCAGGCGCAGCGACCCGGTGGCGAGCACCCGGCGCGCGGCTTCGAAAGCGTGGCCCTCGCTGATCGACAGGCCGAACTTCTGGTCCTCGTGGGCGGTGGCGATGTACTCGTGGGTGTGGGCCTCCACGCCGGCTGTGACCCGTACCAGGACGCGCGGGGTGACGCGCAGAGCCGCCGCGATCCGAGAGAGACGCTCGATCTCCGCGAGGGAGTCGACGACGATCGTGCCGACGCCGGTCTCGAGCGCGTACTCGAGCTCGTCCACGCTCTTGTTGTTGCCATGAAAGCCGATCCGCTCGGGCGGCACCCCCGCCCGCAGGGCCAGTGCCAGCTCGCCACCGGTGCAGACGTCGAGGAAGAGGCCGTCGGCAACGACCCACTGGGCTACCGCGCCGCACAGGAACGCCTTGCCGGCGTAATAGACGTCGACCCCGGCGAACGCATCACGGAACTCCGCTGCCCGGGAACGGAAGTCGGCCTCGTCCAGGACGTACGTCGCGGTGCCGAACTGTGCCGCGACCTCGTCCAGCCGGACTCCTCCGACGACGAGCACGCCGTCGGCGTCCTTGCGCGCCGTGCGCGACCACAGGGGCGCTACCAGCTCGTTGACGTCGGCAGGCCGCTCCAGCCAGGACGGGCCGCGGTGACCGACCTGTCCGTGCAGCGCTCCCGCCTCGTGCGCGCGCACCCGTCACATCCTTTCGGGCGCGCTGACGCCGAGCAGGTCGAGACCGTTGCCGATCACCTGGCGCGTCGCAGCCACCAGCAGCAGCCGCGCGCGATGCAGGTCCGACGGCTCCTCCGCACCCATCGGCAGCACCCGGCAGACGTCGTAGAAGCGGTGGAAGGTGGCCGCGGTGGCTTCGAGGTAACGCGCGACCCGGTGCGGTTCTCGCAGCTGTGCCGCCTGGGACACCACCTGCGGGAACTCCGCCAGCGCACGCAGCAGCAAGCCCTCGCGCTCATGGGCCAGCAGCGCCGGCTCGAAGTCGTCCCCCGCGGGAGCCAGTCCGAGGTCGGCGGCATTGCGCAGGATCGAGGACATCCGGGCGTGTGCGTACTGCACGTAGAAGACGGGGTTCTCACTGGCCTGGCGGGTGATCACCTCGACGTCGAGGGTCAGTGGTGAATCCGCGGGATAGCGCGCCAGCGTGTAGCGCAGGGAGTCCACGCCGATGAGCTCGACCAGCTCAGTGAGCGTCACCAGGGTGCCTGCCCGCTTGGAAAGCTTCACCTCCTGACCGCCTTGCAGGATCTTGACCATCTGACCGATGAGGATCTCGATGTGCTCGCCGGGGGTGTCACCCGCACACGCGGCCATCGCTGCCAGTCGTCCCACGTAGCCGTGATGGTCGGCCCCGAGCAGGTAGATGCAGCGGCCGAAGCCGCGGTCTCGCTTGTCGAGATAGTAGGAGGTGTCGGAGGCGAAGTACGTGAGCTCGCCGTTGCCGCGCAGCAGGACCCGGTCCCGGTCGTCGCCGAAGTCGGTGGTCCGCATCCACAGGGCACCGTCCTCCTCGAACAGGTGGCCCTGCTCCTTGAGCTTGTCCAGACCTCGCTCCACAGCACCGGACTCGTGCAGGCTGCGCTCTGAGAACCACACGTCGAAACGGGTCCGGAAGTCCTCGAGCTGCTGGCGCTGATCTGCGAGCTGCCGGGAGTACCCCCTCTCCCGGAACGCCACGAGCTGTTCGTCCTCGGGCAGCGACAGGACCGACGGGTCGAGTTCGGCGATCGCCCGGGCCAGCTCGACGACGTACGCACCGTGGTAGCCGTCCTCGGGAACCGGGCGACCGTGGGCGTGCGCCATCAGGGACGCTCCGAAGTTGTCCATTTGTCTGCCGCGGTCGTTGATGTAGAACTCACGACTGACGTCGGCGCCGGCGGCGCTCAAGACCCTGCCGAGGGCGTCACCGACAGCGGCCCAGCGGGTGTGCCCGAGGTGGAGCGGTCCGGTCGGGTTGGCGGAGATGAACTCCAGGTTGACCCGCTCGCCGGTGAGCGTGTCGTTGCGGCCGTACGCGGCGCCGGCGGCAACGACCTGCGCTGCCACGACGCCCTGCGCCCCCGCCTCGATGCGCAGGTTGAGGAATCCCGGCCCCGCCACCTCCGCAGAGCCGATCCCCTCGACCTGCTCGAGGACCTCGGCGAGCTCCGCAGCGAGCTCCCGCGGGTTGCGCCCGGACTTCTTGGCCAGCTGCAACGCGACGTTGGTCGCATAGTCTCCGTGCTCACGGACCTTGGGGCGCTCGACGCGCACCTGCGAGGGCACTCCGTCGGGCAGGTTCAGCGCACCCTGCTGGCGCAGGGCGTGCAGAGCGGCGACGATCGCGCCGGACAGCTGGTCGGGAGTCACCGGCCCAGCGTATCGACGCGCGACCGCGGCCCGTCCGTCAGCCGCTCCCCCTGGACAACGCCCCGCGGACCGCCTCGATGAGCGTGTCCGGCTCGAAGGGCTTGGTGACGTACCCGTCGACGCCGATCTGCGCCGCGCGCGCGGCATCGGCCGGGCCGGACTGGGTCGTCACGATGACCAGCGGCAGGTGGCGAGTGCGAGGCGTCTCCCGCACGCGGGCGGCCGCAGTGAAGCCGTCCAGCCGAGGCATCACAACGTCGAAGGTGACCACGTCGGGCAGGTCGTCGTCCGCAGCACTCGCCAGCTGGTCCAACGCGTCCTGACCGTCCACCGCCTCGTCGACGTCGAAGCCGTCGAGCTCCAGGTTGATCCGGATCAGCAGCCGCAGCGCGGCCGTGTCGTCCACCACCAGGACGCGCGGACGGGAGCGGGACACGGAGGGCGACGGCGACACAGGCGGCAGGCTAGTCGTCGGTGCAGATGCGTTAGGCTCGTCGCCGCATGCTGGGCCCCCGTAGCTCAGGGGATAGAGCGCCGCCCTCCGGAGGCGGAAGCGCAGGTTCGAATCCTGCCGGGGGCACCACCCCCTCCCGATTTCCCCGGACACTAATGGGCTCGCAGTCACTTTACGTAATTGGACCGTCACACAGAGTACCGAGTGCCCCATCTTTGAACACCTCGATTACGTGGGTGTAATCCGACATACCGAATCGGTGGCTACGGGTAATCGAGAAACCACAGTGCGTATCCATAACTCCACGTACTGTGAGGCGTTAGTACCTAAGAGTCACGACGTCAGGTGAGCGTGAG
>JACCXZ010000016.1 GCA_013696745.1 Nocardioidaceae bacterium
GGTGACCGGGCGTGGGAATTCCTGTCGGCAGAGCTCGGGCAGGTTCTTGCCCGTGGCGACCCCCGTCTTGGCCGACAGGTACTGAATGAGCATGGCCATCAGGTTGCTGACGATCACCACCCACACCCGCAGGTAGCCGTACAACGAGCCTGCAGAGACGTTGGTCGCGAAGTTGCCGGGGTCGACGTACGCGATGGACGCCACGAAGGCCGGCCCCAGCAGCGGCAGTGGACCTCGGGTCGCGGTACGAGGCCGCGGCGCGCGCACACGGGCGTCAGTCTTCACGTGCGAGTTTCGTCACGGGCGGGCTCCTGGCTGGGTCGGGACTTGCCTAGTCTCATCTATCGCGGATCTGTAGACAACTCTAAGTGTTTCATTCATGATGTCTCACATGACTCAACGTATGTCGATGCAGTGCTGCGAGCTCGCGCACACCGAAGCAGTCGAGGACTGCCTGCGGGCGATCTTCAAGCTCTCCGGCCACAGCGAGAAGCCGACCACCACGGCGCTGGCCGACTACCTGTCGGTAGCGCCGCCCACGGTGTCGGCGATGCTCAAACGGCTCGAGACCGGGGGCCTGATCACCCGGGCACGGGGTCACGCCGAGCTCACCGAGCACGGTGCGCGTCATGCGTTGGGCGTGACCCGCCGGCATCGCCTCATGGAGGCGTTCCTGGCCCAGGTGCTGGAGATGCCGTGGGATCGTGTGCACACCGAGGCGGACGCATTGGAGCATGCGATCAGCCACGAGCTGGAAGACCGGTTGGACGCGTTCCTCGGGCATCCCACCCATGATCCACACGGCGATCCCATCCCGCCGGCGACCGGGCAGCACGTCGAGACCTGGGCGACTCCGTTGGCCGCGGCCGAGCCGGGGAGCCGCTTTCGCGTGGAACGGGTCTCGGATCGCGACAGCGACGCGCTGCGCTACCTGACGGATCTGGGGATCAGGCCGGGCGCGGTGCTGGAGATGATCGAGCAGGCGCCGTTCGACGGTCCGCTGTGGGTACGGGTCGAGGGCCGTCGTCATGCGCTCGGTCCGGTTCTCGTCCAGGCAGTTCACGGACGAGGCGACTCCTGATGGCCTCCACGACCCGCCGCGGGTTGCTGATCGGCGGCGCCGGCCTGACCCTGGGCGCCGGCGTCCTGAAGGCCCAGGCTGCCGGCCCGGTCGCGGCCACACCCGACGGATCGGGGATGGCGCACGGGGGAGGAGCCGACGGCGCCACGTTTCGGGCCGGTGAGGTCGTGGACCACGCGGCCAACGGGTTCCACCCCACCGAGATCCTGCGCGACTTCGACTACGGCACGACATCGGTCATGCCCGACGGCCGGGTGCTGCGCGAGTGGCAGGTGTACGCCTCGGACGAGGACATCGAGGTCGCGCCGGGGGTGCGGTTTCCGGCCTGGACGTTCAACGCCCGCATCCCCGGTCCCACCTTGCGGTGCCGACAGGGCGACCGGCTGCGGGTGCAGTTCACCAACGGCTCCGCACATCCGCACACCATGCACTTCCACGGTATCCACCCGGCGGGCATGGACGGCGTACCCGGAGTGGGCCGGGGCATCATCGAGCCCGGCGACAGCTTCACGTACGAGTTCGACGCGGAGCCCTTCGGCCTGCACCTCTTCCACTGCCATGTCGGCCCGTTGGCCGAGCACATCGCCCGTGGTATGTACGGCACCTTCATCGTCGATCCACCGCAGGACCGACCCCCGGCCGACGAGATGGTCATGGTGATGCACGGCTACAACACGACGTTCGACGGCCAGGGCAACCAGCTCTACGCAGTCAACGGCATCCCGTTCCATCACATGCACGAACCGGTCCAGGTCCGCCAGGGCGAGCTGGTCCGCATCTATCTGGTCAACATCTTGGAGTACGACCCGATCAACAGCTTTCACCTGCACGGCAACTTCTTCGAGTACTACCCCACCGGCACCCGGCTCGAGCCGACCGACTTCACCGACACGATCGTCCTGGGGCAGGGCCAACGGGGGATCTGCGAGGTGCGGTTTCCGCTCACCGGTCGGTACATGTTCCACGCGCACAAGACGGAGTTCGCCGATCTCGGGTGGATGGGGTTCTTCGAGGTGAGCGACTAGATGCAAAGCCGACTCAGGACCCGGCTGCCCGTGTGGGTGCTCGCCGTGGGTGCGGTCGCGCTCATCGCGGTCGCGCTCGCCGCCCTGGCGCTGGTGGGCGGACGTACGCTGCCCGAGCGGACCGGCCCCCCGGTCGAGGTGCTCACCGTCGAGCAGACCGAGCTGACCCCGGGAGTCATCGAGCTGACCGTACGCAACGTCGGCGCCGATCCGGTTCAGGTGGCCCAGATCTTCGCCAACGACTCCTTCGTCGACTTCACCGGCAGCACCGGGCCGATCGACCGGCTGGCCGCGGACACGCTGCGACTGGACGTCCCGTGGCAGGACGGTCAGCCCTACCAGATCTCTATCCTCACGTCCACCGGGCTGGTGATCGAGCACGAGATCGAAGCCGCGGTCTCCACCCCGCAGGTCGACAGCGGCTTCTTCGTGTCCATGGCGCTGATCGGCACCTACGTCGGGATCGTCCCGGTCATCATGGGCATGCTGTTCCTGCCGCTGCTGCGCCGGGTGAGCGGTGGCGTGACGCGGGCACTGCTGGGACTCACGGTCGGGCTGCTGGCCTACCTCGCCGTTGACGCCACCCTGGACGGCTTCGAGCTGGCGGCGGAGTCAGGAGGCGCCTTCGGTGGTGTGGCACTCGTCGTCCTCGGGGCGGGCCTGGCGTTCCTGGCGCTTGCCGCGATCGACCGCTACCTCTCGGGTCGGGTCCGTACGCGCAGCGCTGACGGTACGAGCGGCATGGGGCTCGCGGTGATGATCGCGACCGGGATCGGACTGCACAACCTCGGCGAGGGACTGGCGATCGGTTCCGCCTACGCTGTCGGAGAGCTCGCCCTGGGCGCCGCACTGGTCG
>JACCXZ010000127.1 GCA_013696745.1 Nocardioidaceae bacterium
AGGCCGCCTACCCCGGTCTACGCGGGACCGTCCGTGACGCCGCGACCGGCAAGCGGCGAGCGTTCGTGCGGTTCTTCGCCTGCAAGCAGGACCTGTCCCACGCGTCGCCCGGCGACCCGCTGCCCGACGCTGTGCTCCGCGGGGACGAGCCCCTCCTCGTCGTGGGGGCGATGGCGGGCGGCTGACGCCGGTGTCCTGAAGTCGAGCCGGCACCACCGCGACCTCGTACGGCAGGGTGGCGACGTCCGGCTCGTCACCGTTGACGTCGGCAACCTGGACGTCGGCCCGTCCATCAGATCCCACGCGACGAGCCCCGGACTGGTGGGGTCGACGACCCATCGCATCCAGGTCGGCGCGGGTGAGCTCCCGCCCTCGTGGCAACGTCGTCACAGTGTCCATGGTGCCTCCTCGCGTCCACGCACGACCAGCATGGACCGACGCAGCGACGTACCGCTGGGGTCGTCCACAAGACAACTGTGCCGACCGGATCGTGGTCCGTTCAGGACGAGGGAGTGCGTCCCTTGCCTGGCCAGAACGGCCACTCTTCGAAGCGGGTACAGCGACCGTCCGGGTCGAGCGCGACGATCCACAGGTCGAGGTACGCCTGCACGACGGGGTCGCCGTAGCGCACCTCCACCCGGACGACGCCCGTGTCGCCCTCGACGGCGACCGGCTCGCTGCTGATGGCGAAGACCTCGTCGGGACCCTCGCGCTCGTCCTCCCAGAAGCGCTCGATCGCGTCCAGGCCGCGCACCAACGGCTCGTACGGACCAGGGGAGTACGTCGCGTCGACCGTGAACAGCTCGCGCAGTCGCTGCGTGCCCGGGCGGCGCCAGGCGGCTTCGTGGCGGCTGACCCAGTCATCGAGCGCCGCACGGTTCATCTCGCTTCTCCTGATGCCGAAGCCAGGTCCGTGTGCACAAAGTCCTGGCCCTTGTACAGCAGCGGCTCGCCTGCCGCGGCCGCCAATGCATACGAGAAGCAGTCGCCCAGGTTGAGCGACGCGGGGTGGCCGCTGCCCTTCCCGAAGTCCCGGTAGGCCTGGCGCGCCAGCGCGGCGTGCTGCTCGGTCAGTGGCTCGATGCCGATGTCGGCCGCGTCGATGAGCTCGTCGAGGCGACGACTCAGCACCGGGTCACGGTTGGCGTCGACCACCACCGCTACCTCGACCAGCGTAGCCGCGGACATGCGGCACCGTGCTTCGGTCGCGAGGAGGTCGATGAAGCGGTCGGCCTCCGGTTCGGCGCGCAAGACGGCAATCACCGCGGAGGTGTCGATGATCACCGGGGGAGTCCCTCGTCGTCATACAGGACGTCACCGTGCTCGCGCGTGGCCAGGTGGGGATTCCACCGCGGAGCCGCGTCGCAGGCCAGCCGGTGCAGCCGGTCCCGCCTATGGGCAACGCCGTCGCCGGTGTGCAGCCTCTCCAGCCGCTCGCGGACTGCCACGGTGATCGCGGTGGTGATCGTCTCGCCGGTAGCTCCAGCGAGCTCGCGGGCGAGTCGCTGCGTCTCGTCGTTCTTGATGCTCAGACCCATGGATACCATTCTATCCGACCTCTCTACCCTTCTATATAGACGATGGTTTGTCGCAACGTTCACCTCAGTCGGTGTCGGCTCGCGTCCGCATCCCGGACCTGGGACAGTCGGGACGTGTCCTGCTGCGGACGATCAAGTTCGGCATCTTCGAGGCGGGCTACATCGCCGTGCTCAGGAAGCGACCCGACGGCTCGCTGTCGAAGTGGCTGTTCTACTTCGACCACTTCGATACCGAGCCTCGGCGCTGCAACGTAGGTGGCAGGTGGAGAGCCCGTGCCGGCGTGGTCCGAGTAACCGTGCCTCGGGCCTGTCTCGACGGGCACCGCCGGCCGCGCCTCTACGTTGACGCGATCGCTGCCATCGGTCAGCGCTCCGACAACGCACCGGCGGTCCCCCGGCTGGCGCGCGGCTGACCCGGCACGTTCACAGGGATCGAGCAGGAACGTTGAACGCACCCCACCGACGGCTCAGCCGAGCAGCGTCGACGGCACGACCAGCACCTCGTACGGTTCGGTGGCGGCGAACTCCTCGTCGCCGCTGACGTCGGCGACGCGCACGTACGTCCCGTGGACGAGCTGCCAGGCGGTCAGCGAGGGTTCTTCGGGGTCGACCACCCAGTACGATCGGCAGCCGGCCTCCTCGAAGCGCGAGCGCTTCAACGTCAGGTCGATGCGCCGGGTGCTGGGCGACAGCACCTCCGCGGCCAACAGGGGAGCCGTCGGAAGGTCCCGCTCACCGAAGTCCGTCCGTCGGGCGACGAGCAGGTCGGGTTGCATGACGGTGTCGTCGGCGAGGGCGACGTCCACTGGCGCGTACAGCACCCGCAGGTCGGTCGGGCAGGCACGGGTCAGCACCAGAAAGAGCCCGGCGGACACGGCCTGGTGTCGCCACGATGGGGCGGGCGTCACGATCAGGGCGCCGTCGATGAGCTCGTAGCGGTACCCGTCATCGGGCATCGCGTCGAGATCGTGGCGGGTCAGCGCCCGTCCCCGCGGCAGCGTGGTCACCCTGCTCATGGTGCCTCCTCGCGTCCATGACGACCAGCCTGGACGAAACCGGCTCGGCACGGCTGCCGTCGTCCACAGGCACGCCCCAGCCCGTCGGTCCCCACCCGTACGCTCGTCGACGTGGTGGACCTGTCGATGGTGCTCGACGACGAGGAGCTGCGCCGCCGGTTCGGCGCGGCCACGCTGGAGCGCGGCCGCGACTACGCCGACCGGGGTCTCGTCGTAGAGCACGTCAGTGAGCGCGACGCCGACGGCGACCTCGACGTGCAAGGCGTCGTGTCGGGCTCGACCCGCCTCCCGTACGTCGTCATCCTCAGCGTGGGCGTCGACCACCAGGGTTCGTGGGTCGCGAGTCAGTGCACCTGTCCGGTGCGGGCCGACTGCAAGCATGCGGTGGCGCTGCTGCTCACAGTCCGTGCCGAGCACCGACGCGACGGCGGCGCGGCCGGTCCGGGCCGGTGGGAGCGCCAGCTGAGCACGCTGCTCGACGAGCTCGAGGGCACCGACGCACGCACCACCACCGCGAGACCGCTTGCCCTGCTGATCGACTTGAGACGCCCCATCTCGACTCGTTGGGCCCAGGACACGCCCACGCGTGGAACCCTACGGATGCGCCCCGTGCAGCGAGGCAGTCGCGACAACTGGATCAAGACCGGCGCGTCCTGGTCGGAGGTGCCCTACCTCGACGTCCATGGTGGCTACCCGCCCGCGCAGGTCGCGGTGCTGACCGAGCTGCTCGTTGCCTACCGTGCGGCCAACCGGCAGGCGTACTACGGCGCCGAGACCCACCTCGACCTGGCGTCCTTCGACGCGACCCTGTGGCGCCTGTTCGAGCGTGCCACCCAGGCCGGGGTCGAGCTCGTCGCCGGTGACGGCCTCACCGCGGTGCACGTGCACACGGACACGTTGGCGATGGAGATCGATGTCAACGGCGAGCGCGAGGCACACCTGCGGCTGGGCGTACGCCTGGGAGACGACTGGTACGGCGCGGACGGCCTCGACGTGCTCGGCCGGTCCGGTCACGGCGTCGCCCTGTGGCGACCGACCGACCACCGTGGCCACAGGGCGGTGACGCTCGCTGCGCTCGTCCGTCCGGTCGGGCCGCAGACGCGTCGGTTGTTGCGAGCCGACGACTCGATCCGGGTGCCGGCCGAGGATCGCGAAGGCCTGGTCACCGACTACCTGCCCCGGGTGAACCGGCACCTACCGGTCACCTCCTCCGACGGCAGTGTCACCGTGGCCGAACCGGTCCTGCCGAGGCTGGTCGCCACCGTGACGTGGAAGGCCGTCGATGAGGTGTCTCTCGCCTGGTCGTGGCGTTACCAGGTCGGCGACGATGACCGGGTCTACGGCCTGGACGAGACCCGCGGCCTGCGAGGACAGCGCCTCCCGGCGCACGAGCGCGCCCTGCTCGACGCTCTGGAGCTCACTGACCTGCAGGCTCACGTCCTGTGCCACGGCGCCCGGCGCGAACGCGGCCTGGTCGAGCGCCGCACGTTCAGCCACGGCCAGGCCGTTGCCTTCGCCGAGGACGTGCTGCCGGGGCTGCTCGCCTCGTCGGTGGTGGAGGTCGAGGAGATCGGTGCCCGACCCGACTATCGGCAGGCCACGGAAGCACCGGTGGTGCGCTTCGAGGCGCGCGACCAGGACCCGAGCGAGCCACAACGCACCGACTGGCTCGACCTCGAGGTGGTGATCAGCGTCGACGGGCAGTTCCTCGCGCTGGCCCACCTGCTCGAGGCACTCACCCTCGGCCAGGACCGGGTCGTCATCGGCGACGGCGTGCACGTCGCGGTGGACCGCCCGGAGTTCAAGCAGCTCGCCGAGCTGGTCCACGCCGCCGGCGAGCTGCAGGAGCAGCCCGACGACGGCATCCGGGTCGGCCACCACGACCTCGGGCTGTGGGGCGAGCTCGCCGACGCCGGCATCGTCGACGCCCAGGCGCAGCAGTGGGTACGCGCGGCGCGGGCGCTGCAGAGCCTTGACACGCTCCCCCAGGTCGAGCCGACCGGCGTGACGGCCGACCTGCGGACGTACCAGCTCGACGGGTTCCGCTGGCTCGCGTTCCTGTGGCAGGCGGGGCTCGGCGGGATCCTCGCCGACGACATGGGCCTGGGCAAGACGATGCAGACGCTTGCGCTGGTCGCGCACGCCCGCGAGCACGGTGCCCAACCTTTCCTCGTCGTCGCGCCGACCAGCGTGGTGTCCATCTGGGCGCACGAGGCGCGCGCCTTCGCACCGGGCCTGGTGGTGCGCACCGTGACCGAGTCGCACGCCCGGCGGGGCACGACGATCGCGCAGCTCGCCGACGGCGCCGATCTCGTCGTCACGTCGTACACGCTCTACCGCCTCGAGGTCGACTCCTACATCGCGCAGCGTTGGGGCGGTCTGGTGATCGACGAGGCGCAGATGGTGAAGAACCACCGCGGCAAGACCTACCAGAGCGTGCGCCGGCTGGACGTGCCGTTCCGGCTCGCGCTGACCGGCACCCCCATGGAGAACCGGCTGATGGAGCTGTGGTCGCTGCTGTCGATCGTGGCGCCGGGCCTGTACCCCTGGCCGCAGCGGTTCACCGACCTGGTCGCCAACCCGGTCGAGCGGCTCGGCGACCGGGACGCCCTGGACCGGTTCCGGCGACGGATCCGGCCGTTCCTGCTGCGCCGGACCAAGGAGCTCGTCGCTCCCGACCTGCCGCCCAAGCAGGAGCAGGTGCTCGAGGTGACGCTCACCCCGCGGCACCGACGGGTGTACGAGACGCACCTGCAGCGCGAGCGGCAGACCGTCCTGGGTCTGGTCGGAGACTTCCAGAAGAACCGGATCGCGATTTTCTCCTCGCTGACCAGGTTGCGTCAGCTCAGCCTGGACGCGGGTCTCGTCGACGAGCAGTACGACGGGATCGGCTCGGCCAAGGTGGACGTGCTCGTCGACCACCTCGCCGAGCTCACCGCGGAGGGACACCGGGCACTGGTGTTCAGCCAGTTCACCTCGTTCCTTCACCGGGTACGCGAGCGCCTGGACCGTGAGGGCATCGCGACCGCGTACCTCGACGGGCGCACCCGTGACCGGGCCACGGTGATCGACGGGTTCAAGCAGGGGGACGCGCCGGTGTTCCTGATCAGCCTCAAGGCGGGGGGAGTCGGGCTCACGCTGACCGAGGCCGACTACTGCTTCGTGCTCGACCCGTGGTGGAACCCGGCCGTCGAGGCGCAGGCCGTCGACCGTGCTCACCGCATCGGCCAGACGCGGCCCGTTGTGGTCTACCGGCTGGTCTCCGCCGACACCATCGAGGAGAAGGTGATGGCGCTGAAGGCGCGCAAGGCGGCACTGTTCGCCCAGGTCGTCGATGACGACGCGCTGATGTCCGTGCCGCTCGGTGTCGACGACGTGCGCGCGCTGATCGAGGACTGAGCCGCGGAGCGCTGCCGTTGGTCGTGACCACCGGCGCGGAGGCCTACCGACGCCGGGATGGAATCGCCGTGCTCCCCGCCGCCCTGCTCGGACCCTGAAGAGACTGTCGCTCGCCGTCTCCTGCAAGAGCAAGGAAATCTTGCGGTGCCGGAGGAACCACCGAGTGTGCGCAAAGCGACCGTTTAGGGGCGTCATTTCGGTGCCTTAGCGCACACTCGGCGGTGTCTGCGGTGTCTCGGGTTCTGCAAGCCCTTCTGAAGCCTTGTCCTCGGGTCAGTCTCGACAGGATCTCGTGCCGGACAACAGCCGCGACGCTGTGTCGGAAAACCTGTGGTGGCCTCACCCTCGGATCGACGAAGATCGCGTCCATGGCTACCCGCAAGTTCCCCGACATGTTCGTCGACCCCGAGGACGACCCACGCGAGGGCGGGACCAGCCTGGGCGACGAGCACGCCACGCTGGTGGAGTTCCTGCGCTGTCAGCGCCTGACGCTGGAGCTGAAGTGCTCCGGCCTCGGTGCCGCTGACCTTGCCCGTCGCTCGGTCGAGCCCTCCACGATGTCGCTTCTCGGGTTGTTGCGACACATGGCCGAAGTCGAGCGCAGCTGGTTCCGGCGGGTGATGGCCGGGCAGGACGCACCGCGGATCTTCTGCTCCGACACCGACCGGGACGCGGACTTCGACGGTGCGGTGCCCGACCCCGAGGTCGTCGCCGAGGCATGGAAGACCTGGCGGGCCGAGGTGGAGTTCACGGATCAGTTCGTGGCCGAGGCGCCCGATCTCGACGTCACCAGGACCTCCAACCAGGGGCCGATCTCGCTGCGCGAAGTGCTGGTGCACATGGTGGAGGAGTACGCCCGGCACAACGGCCACGCCGACCTGCTGCGCGAGCGGATCGACGGCAGGGTGGGCCAGTAGTAGTGGTCGAGGCCGACAGCTCCGGTCAGCGCCGGATCGGCTTGCGCAGCGTCCAGCCCGTCACCGTGTCGAAAGCCG
>JACCXZ010000023.1 GCA_013696745.1 Nocardioidaceae bacterium
GCTGCCGGTAGAGGGCCACCATCCGCTGGGTGTGCGCCTTCGGCCAGAAGATGTGGTTGTGGAAGAAGCCGTCGCCGTAGTACGCCGCCTGCTCGGCGATCTCCGGACTGCGGATGGACCCGTGCCACACGAACGGCGGCACCCCGTCCAGTGGTCGTGGGGTCGAAATGAACGACTGCAGCGGACTACGGAAGCGGCCCTCCCAGTCCACGACCTCCTCGCGCCAGAGCCGGCGCAGCAGCGCGTAGTTCTCGACCGCCAGCGAGATGCCGTCCCGGATGTCCTTGCCGAACCACGGGTAGACCGGGCCGGTGTTGCCGCGGCCCATCATGAGGTCCACGCGCCCGCCGGCGAGGTGCTGCAGCATCGCGCAGTCCTCGGCGATCTTCACCGGGTCGTTCGTCGTGATGAGGGTGGTCGCCGTGGACAGGATCAGCCGCTGTGTCCGCGCAGCGACGTAGCCGAGCAGGGTGGTCGGCGAGGAGGGGACGAACGGCGGGTTGTGGTGCTCGCCGGTGGCGAAGACGTCGAGACCGACCTCTTCCGCCTTCTGCGCGATCGTCACCATGGCCGCGATCCGCTCGGCCTCCGACGGTGCGCGGCCGGTCGTCGGGTGGGGAGTGACGTCTCCGACGCTGAAGATTCCGAACTGCATCTCGGCTCCTTGCTTGCAGTGATTGATTAGTAAACTACCTCTGTGTGGCACGATCGGGACTATTCCTGGCCGTCGCCTGCCGCTCACAGGGTCGGGTACGGAGTCAGGAGCTGGTCGACCGGCGCAAAGTCGTCGGTCAGGATCGCGGCGTCGCCGGCGAAGTCCTCGACCTGTCCGGTCGACAGCACGTCGTAGCCGGTACCGCGTCGGTCGATCACGGCCTGAATCGCCTCGGTGTCCAGCTCGGTGTCCGAGGCGATCAGGACGACGTTGCCTCCACTGTCACCTGCCAGTGTCGCGGGGGAGGTGGCGAGCGCGACATGGTCGAACACTGAGGCGACCGTGGCGGCCTGCGCCCGGGCGAATCCCATGGGCGGGTGGTCGATGACGTTCGCTGCGTACACGCCGTCGTCGACGAGCACCCGCTGGGCTTCCCGTACGATCTCACGGGTGGCGAGGTGCCACGGCACGGCAACGCCGCTGAACGCATCGGCGACCACGAGGTCACGACTGTCGGTGGCCTCGGCTGCAAGGCCCAGCCGGGCGTCCTGGGTGCGGGTCACGATGGCACCGTCGGCTTGGAGGCCGAGCTGGTCGGCGGCGATCTCGAGCACGCCGGCATCGATCTCGGCCACCACGCTGCGGGTCCCCGGGCGTACCGCGTCCAGGTAGCGAGGGAGAGTGAGAGCGCCTCCGCCCATGTGGAACGCGCTCAGCGGCTCGCCTTCGGGCCACCGGACGTCCGCAGCCGAGGCGATGGCCTGGACGTAGTCGAAGTCCAGGTACGTCGGGTCGGCGAGGTCCACGTAGGAATGACGCAGGGTGTCGAGCACGAGCACCCTTCCGGTGGACCGCTCGGGGTCGCTGACCACCGAGGCGCAGTGGTACGTGGTCTCGACCTCGCACGGGTTGGGCCCCCACAGCGTCGCCAGCCCGCCCACCAGGGCGACGGCAACCGAGGCAGCCACCGGTCGCCAGCCCCGCAGTCGCACGCTGAGAAGACCACCGGCCACGACGAGCAGAACGCCCAGGGTGAGCATGATGACGCTGCTCGGGACGGCCGAGACGAACACGAAGCCGGTGGCCACGGTGCCGGCGATCGCGCCGGCGGTGCCGATCCCGGACAGCCGCCCGACCACCGTGCCGGTCTCGGACAGGTTGGTCAGCCGCAGCTTGGTCACCATGGGTGTGACAGCAGACAGCAGGGCGGCCGGGGCGAACAAGGTGAGCGCGGCCATCAACAGCACGCCGCCGACGTCGCCGCCGCGCGCGATCTCCCCAGTCCAGCGCACTGCCGGCAGGATCAGGACGACGAGAGCGCCCGACAGGAGCAGCAGCGGTCCCAGCGCCCGCTGCGGCGCGACCACGTCGGCCGCCCGGCCACCGAGCCAGGACCCCGTGGCGATCGCTGTCAGGGCGACCCCGATGACCGTGGTGCTCATCTCCAGGGTCAGACCGAGATAGGGAGCCAGCAGCCGCAGGGCGACCAGCTCGATGACCAGCACAGCCGCCGACGAGCCGAACACCAGCGCCGCAGCGGCACCGCGTCCGAGCGGGGGTGCCTGCTGCTCAGCAGCGCTCACCGCGGCCACGCGTTGGGCCGGCAGCCGTCCAGCCCGTAGCTCTGCTGCTGCATGAGCGGGGCGCGCCGGCCCGGCCCGGGACACTCCACGTGCCCGGCGCCGAGGGCGTGGCCGACCTCGTGGTTCACGACGTACTGCCGGTACCGGCGCAGGTCGCCGTCGTAGTCCGGGATCCCGTACGCCCATCGCCTCGCGTTCAGCACCACCAGGGCGCCGTTGCGGCACGACACCCGGCCACGTGTCTGCAGTGGGGCGCAGAGCTCGTCGGTCGTGTCCGGGCTGGCGAGCAGCACTCGGATGTCGGGTCGCTGGGGCACCCGCCGGAAGGCGTGCAGCCCGTCCTTCGTCCAGCCGCGTGGATCGGCAAGCGTGGCGTCCACGACGGGCGCCACGTCAGCGGGCGCGTACGGCAGCCCGCGTTCCACTGCGACGGTGTAGCGCAGCGCAGTGCCGCGACCGACCTGCGGCCGCCGACCGGGGGCGCGCTCGAAGCGCCCCCTGCCCCGTTCAGGGATGTCCACCCGCTGTCGTGGATTCCGTTCGGGGTCCACCTCGGGCGGGTCGGTGCTGGGCGACGGGCTGGGCGACCGGGTTGGCGGGCTGGGAGGGCTGGACGAGGTGGCGGTGAGGGTGCCGGCCACCTCAGCAGTGCTGCTGTCGTCGTCGCGCTGGACGAAGACCACCACCACGGTTACGGCCAGTGCTACGCCGGCGGCGGCGAGGGCTGCGCCCCGACGGCGGCCGACAGTCGCCTGGTTCGTCCTGTCCATGTCCTCCATCGTCGCCTGAGCTGGGGGCTGCGGCCCAATCGGTGCTTCGTCTGACGGAGTGCGCTGACGCTGGTGCAGGATGCCAGACTGGCGGCATGGACGAGCAGCGGGTGGTGGCACAGGCCATCGAGGTGTTGCGCCAGGCGGGCGCTCGACCTGTCCGTACTGTCTCGCGAGTCCGAGGCGGGCGACGAGCGCAGGCGGACCTGCGCGACGCAGGGGTGGGGTCTGCGGCCGACAACGGAGATGCCGTCAGGCTGCTCGGCACCCAACGACGCCATCTCGCCGGAGGTCGCGGAACCGATGCGCAGAGCAGTCGGGTTCCGCAACGTACTAATGCACGAGTACGTCGAGGTGGACGACTCGGTCGTGATCGCCCGGCTGATGGACCTCGCAGACGTAGAAGCCTTCGTTCGTGAGTGCGCGACGTTCGTCGAGGTGAACTGACCCGCGCTACTCGGAGGGTCGAGGGCAGTCGGCCTTCGGGTTCACACCCGCGTAGTTGAGGGGGCCGGCGATGATCGTGACGGCGATCGTGCTGACCTCGGCACAGTTGGCGTCGCTGCCCGAGAAGTAGTCCCGCTGGAAGGCAGCCACCAAACCGATGACGAGCCAGATCACCACGACGATTCCGACGATACGCATGGGTGCTCCTTCTGAAGGGCGTCCTCGTACTGGACGGCCACCCTACGGCCTTTGTGCGCGAGGGGAACAGGCTACGAGCTCCGCCAGTCGGCAAGCGAGCTCTGTCCGCTCTTGAAGTGACAGGCGTGGGCGAACAGGTAGCGGTTGACCCCGACAAGCTTCCAGCACCTGTCGATGTCGATGTCGTCGTGGCTCGTCCGAAGGTTCGGAGTGCGTTCAGGACCATCAGTTCGACCGACGTCCGGCGCCGATCGGATGTTTGGCTGGAATGACCCCGTCGCAGGCCTAAACCGCGAACACCTGTGCGTCGTCGGCGAAGGCCTTGAACTCCAAGGCATTACCCGCCGGATCGTGCAGGAACATCGTCCATTGCTCGCCCGGCTCACCCTCGAAGCGCAGGTAGGGCTCGATCACGAAGGTGGTCCCGGCTGCTCTCAACCGGTCAGCGAGGTCGTGAAACGCCGCGACGGTGAGGATGAGGCCGAAGTGCGGCACGGGTACGTTGTGCCCGTCGACCGGGTTGTGCACCGCCTGCTGCCGGTCGGGCGCCAGGTGGGTGACGAACTGGTGGCCGCGCAGGTTCCAGTCGACCCAAGAGTCCGAGCTGCGGCCCTGTTCGCAGCCGATCAACTCTCCGTAGAAGATCCTCGCCGCGTCGAGGTCGTCGACCGGCATCGCCAGGTGGAAGCGCGGAAGTCCTACAGTTCGGTCGGTCATCGTGACTCCTCGTGTGTCGCGAGCCAGGCTGCCCCGACGATCCCGGCGGCGTTCCCCAGTTGGGCTGGCACGATCGGCGCCCGCAAATGCAGCAGCGGTAGGAAGCGGTCGGCATGCTTCGAGACGCCCCCGCCGACGACGATGAGGTCGGGGGAGAGCAGATCCTCGACGTGACCGAAGTAGTGCTGGAGGCGACCGGCCCAGTCCTCCCAGGACAGGTCCTCGCCCTCGCGGGCCTTGGACGACGCGCGGGCCTCGGCGTCGACGCCGTCGATCTCGAGGTGGCCCAGCTCGCTGTTGGGGATGAGTGCTCCGCGGTGCAGCAGAGCGGTACCGATACCGGTGCCGAGGGTGGCGAGCAGGACGAGACCCTCGGTACTGCGGGCCGCGCCGTAGTGCAGTTCCCCCACACCAGCTGCGTCAGCGTCGTTGACGATCGTCACCGGACGGCCCAGCCTCGCGGTGAGCAGGGTCCCGGCGTCGGTCCCGATCCACGTCTTATCGATGTTGGCTGCTGTGCGCACCAGCCCACGTGTCACCACGGCTGGGACGGTGACTCCGATGGGCGAGTCGCCAGTGTCACGCTCGAAGTGCTCGGCGATGGCGGCGACGACGTCGGCCACGTTGTCGGGAGTCGACTCCACAGGAGTGTCGATACGCATCCGGTCCTTGGCGAAGGCACCAGCGTCCAGGTCAACCGGCGCCCCCTTGATACCGCTGCCGCCGACGTCGACGCCCAGCGGATGGCGAGGTTTGGCCATCACCGCGAGGGTTCCTGCCGCGTCATGGACTTCAAGTCGGAATGCTGCACGCGTGTTCTCTCGGGTCGGCCTGTTGCTGACATGGTGCCACTCACGCGCCTGACCGGCAGGCCAAGCGGATTGAGGACGCGGTGGGCCCCGTGGGACCGAACCCACAACCCGCGGATCTCTAAGCCGCAAACAGGATTTCGAGACGGAGCGTAACCAGACGATTTCATTCGGTGAGAGTTGCGGTTACCGTGGTTGGTATGACTCGGGTCACATGGGGACGACGGTGAAGAAGATGGCTGGTCTAGATCGTCGCGGGCTCCTGGAACAAGCGGAGAAGATCGTCGGCGCGATCGAGACCGAGCCGTGGTCCAAGTGAGCGACGCGGAGCGCCCCGACCAAGCCTCGGGCCCAGCTCAGGGCGTATCCACCGTGCTGCTGTGGCTGCTCATCACCGCAATGCTGCTGGTCCTGCTGCTAACCGGCGGCGCCCTCGTCTGGATGATCATCTCCCTCTACTAGGGCAGCCCGTGCTGAGGTCTTCCGCACGACCTCACGCCTGTCGCAGCGTTGACGAACGACCTGCCGCGGATGGTCGCCAACCCTGACCGGGCTGGGCTGCGTTCGCGAGACGGCACCAGTCGACTGCCTCCCGACTCCATGGGCACACCCCCGTTGCTCCGGGTGCGGGTCACCCACCATGAACGGGTTGCCCCAGCGTGCAGCACGAGCGACGAGTACGGGCACCGGCCGGCGTGAGGTAGCCCCTTGCAGGGGACCCAGCTGGTGCGTCCCGGCTGCCACGTCAGTGGGCCACGTTACGTACGGCGCTCAATGGCAGGCGCCGGATCCGGCGTCGGTGAAGGTGCCCCCACCTCCGGGACGAAGTTCCAGTCATAACCAGCAGGATGCAGTGTCAGTGTGAGCACCCCGAACGTGTCCACGTTGATTGCCTCGCTGATCGGTGGTGGTGTCGCCGCGGTTGCTGAGTGGTTCTTGCCGCCGGTGCCGACGACGAACTGACGGATTCCGGTGCTGGGATCTGGGCTGCCAGCGGGATCGACGGGGGTGAAGCGTTCGTAGCTGTGAGCGTGACCATTGAGCACCACGTCCGCGCGCTCCGGGAGCACGCCATCGACGTCCCGGCCGACCCGAGCCTGTCCGAGACGTCCATGGCGGCGCTCACCCCACCCGAGCCCACCGCGCTCGAAGCCCACCGACCCGCCGAGGAGGTGATCGACGACGCGGTGAAAGCCCCGGGACAGACCCGGATCGCCAGGGAGCGGCGCAGGCCGTAAGCCGTCGGGTGAGTCCTGCGCCAACCTTGGCGCCACTTCGGCGTCCCAGTCAGCGATGCTGTGTCCACCTCGGCGCGGCGGTCTCCTCGCCGATTGACAAGATGGCAGGAGCGTAGCTCGCCCTGCTCCGCCTGTGGTGTGGCCGGGTTCCGCGTACTGTAACAATGGACCTCATGACTCAGTCTGGTGCTAGGAAGGGATCAGGCGGCGGTGGTGAACGCTCGTCCAAGCCACGATTTGAGACGATATCTCACCCGCGAGCGCACGACTTCGTGGTGGAACAGATTCGGCGCCAGATTGCGCTGGGGTTGATTGCCGCGGGTTCTGCACTCCCTCCCGAACGGGAGCTGGTGAAGCTCTTCGGGGTGGGCAGAGTGACCGTTCAGCTGGCTATCGGCCAGCTCGAGGCCGAGCGAGTCATCGAGATCCGCCGAGGACGAGCAGGCGGGAGTTTCGTCATCGCCCCCTCAAGCGACGACCGGGCACTGGACTACCGCCTCATCGAACTGCGGCGCGAGTCAGATCGTGTGCTCGAGGCGCTCGAGTACCGCCAGATCATCGAGCCCGCGGCCGCAGGTGTTGCGGCGCGGCTCTGCCGGAAGGGCGAGCTGCGCGAAATCGAGTCGACGCTCGAGCGCTCCGAAGGCGCTGTCGACGACGCGGAGTTCATGCGCTGGGATACGGCCTTCCATCTAGCGATCGCTAACGCCACGCGCAACCGCTTCCTGGCGGAGGCGGTCGAGCGCGTCCGACTGAGCATGAGCTCGGTGCTGTCGCTGTTGCCGGACACCGAAGTCTGGCACGACATATCCAACCGACAGCATCGCGAGATTCTCGATGCCTTGAAGAAGAAGGATTCAGAGCGGGCAGCCGAGCTGATGCGTCGCCACGCCAGCTCCGCGGACAAGAGCGTGCGTTCGTTGCTCAAGTCCCTGTCGCGCCGGTAGCGCCGCCTACCGAGCGCCGACGCGCGAAGTGTGAGACCTCGTCTCCTGCTACCCCCGGAGCGGCCTCCCGCGCCCAGGACTCTGTGTTGACAGGCAATGCCCCGTCAGAGTAGAAAAGGAGTCATAACAAGTCCATTGGCGGGCATGGTTGAAGCAGTACCCGTGCGTGTCGGCTCGCACCAATGAGTGAGGTGGCGGGGCGGCCGGCTTCTCAGATCGGTGCCTATTCGCCCTTGCGCCCCCGGGCGGCCGGTGAGTGACCCGGCACGATCGACGGGATCGCCGCGGCTGCCTCGACCCCGGTGATGGCGAAGGTTCGGGTCGGTACGAATCGACCACCTGATGCCAGCCGCAGGAGGCTGCTAGCGATGGACGGCCACGCCCATCCGAACCGAACAGGAAGGGCGTCTGATGTCGATGACGGAACCGACGTTCGACGTCATCAACCCCGCGACCGAAGAGCTCATCGAGACGGTCCCGCTCACCAGCGCTGAGGATGCGGACACGGCGATTGCCTTCGCACACACAGCGCAGCAGACCTGGCGGCAGGTCGCTCCGGGCGACCGAGCGCGGCTGCTGCGTCGGTTCGCCGACGAGGTCGACGCGGACCGGGAGAACCTTGCGCTACTCGAGGTGCGAAACGCCGGACACACGATCGGCAACGCGCGATGGGAGGCCGGCGACGTACTGACGTACTGACGTACTACTCCGCGGCGCCGGAGCGGCTCTGCGGCCAGCAGATCCCCGTGTCTGGCGGCGTAGATATGACGTTCAAGGAGCCGCTGGGTGTCGTCGGCGTGATCGTGCCCTGGAACTTTCCGATGCCGATCGCGGGATGGGGGTTCGCGCCCGCCCTGGCCGCTGGCAACACAGTGGTCCTCAAGCCCGCTGAGGTGACACCGCTCACCGCCATGCGGCTAGGTGAGCTGGCGCTGGCGGCGGGTCTCCCCGAAGGCGTGTTCCAGGTTCTGCCCGGCAAGGGCTCCATCGTGGGCCAGAGGATTGTCGACAACCCCCGCGTCAACAAGATCGTCTTCACCGGTTCCGCCGAGGTAGGGAAGGCGATCATGGCTGGCTGCGCAGCGCAGGTGAAGCCGGTCACGCTCGAGCTCGGTGGGAAGAGCGCGAACATCGTCTTCGCCGACGCCGATCTCGAGCGGGCCGCTGCCACCGCGCCGTACGCCGTCTTCGACAACGCGGGCCAGGACTGCTGCGCGCGGTCACGCATCCTCGTTCAGCGCAGCGTCTTCGACCGTTTCCTCGAGCTGCTCGAGCCGGCGGTTCGGGGTTTCAGGGTCGAGGCTCCGGGCCGTGATTCCGCGGAGATGGGCCCGCTGATCACGGCCGTCCACCGCGAAAAGGTCGCGTCCTACGTGCCCGAGGGTGCCCCCGTCGCCTTCCGTGGCTCGGTGCCGGAGGGGAGGGGCTATTGGTTTCCGCCGACGGTGCTCGCGCCGGTCGACCCTGATGACCGGGCTGCCACTGAGGAGATCTTTGGACCGGTCGCCGTGGTCATCCCGTTCGAGGACGAGGCAGACGCGGTGCGCATTGCCAACGACTCGCCGTACGGCCTGTCCGGCTCGATCTGGACGGAGAATCTCGGGCGCGCGCTGCGGACATCGCGGGCGGTGCAGGCGGGTGCTCTCAGCGTCAACTCGCACTCCTCGGTGCGCTACTCGACACCCTTCGGCGGTTTCAAGCAGTCGGGGCTCGGCCGCGAGCTTGGCCCCGATGCGCTGGACGCGTTCACCGAGGTCAAGAACGTCTTCATCGCCAGCAACTGAAGCATGCCCGAGGCGTAGGGCTGGACATGAGTGCGTCCATGGCTGTAAAAAGGACCTATACGAGGTCCACAAACGTGCCAAGATAAGGGGCTCCCATGAGTGCGCGCGCCATTATCACTGCGGACGAGACGGCGGTCTTCGTACGCGAGTTGGACCGCCCGTATCCGCTGATCGTGAAGGGTGAGGGTGTCTGGCTGCACGACGCCAATGGCCACAGGTACCTGGATGCGGTCAGCGGCGGTGCCATGGTGACGAGCCTCGGGCACGGTGCAGTTCCCTCCATCCTGGATGCCGCGCGTCGCCAGGCCGAGGAGGTGTCGTTCATTTACAACGTGCACGCCACTAGCCCGGCCCAAGAGAAGTTGGCGCGCGAGATCACTGAACTCGCACCCGAGGGCTTCACTCGGGCTCACTTCGTCTCGGGTGGCACGGAGGCGAACGAGCTTGGTCTGCGCATGGCTCGCTCCTACCACGTGGAGCACGGAGACGCGGATCGCCATCTGGTGGTCTCTCCGGCGCAGGCCTATCACGGCGCAAGCATCGCCACCTTCGGGCTGACGGGCCGAGCGGGGCTTCAGTCTCCGTACCAGCCTTACATCCAGCAGCAGCCTCATATCCCGCCGTCGACGTGGAGTTTCGACCCCACAGGTGAGGGGGCGCTCCGGGCTCTGGACGAGGTGCTCGAGGGGGTCGGGCCAGGCAACGTTGCGGCGTTCCTGGCCGAGCCAGTCAGTGCGGCGTCCCTGCCTGGTTACAGTCCGCCCGACGCGTTCTGGCGCGGCCTCGAGGAACGTCGCCAGAAGCACGGCTTCCTGGTCTGGTTCGACGAGGTCGTCACCGGGTTGGGCAGGACGGGGAGCTGGTTCGCGGCGGACCAGGCACCCATCAAGGTCGACATCATCACGACCGCGAAGGGGCTGGGGGCCGGGTTCGCGCCAGTGGGCGCGATGTTGGTCCACGAGGATGTGTACCAGGCGGTCGCCCAGGGGTCACGGTCCTTCGAGCCGGGGCACACCTGGGATGGCGCCCCGCTCTCCTGCGCGGTGGGGTCGGCGGTGATCGACCGCCTCAAACGCGAAGGGCTTGTCGACGCGGTGCGTGTGCGTGGTCCCTGGTTGCGCACCGAACTCGCTCGGGCACTGGAAGACTTCGAGATTGTCGGTGAGGTGCGGGGTCGCGGCTTCCTGCTCGGTGTCAGTTACGTGGACCCTGCGGACGGAACCTCGTTCCTGGACCCTGACCTGCGCGTGGCAAGTCGCATCGACGTCGAGGCTCTGGAGAGACTGCTGCTTGTCTACTCGACACAGCCCACGGCCGACGGATTCGCCGGCGACCAGACACTGCTCGCACCGGCATTCATTGCCAGCGACTTGGAGCTCGAGCAGATGGTCGAACGTCTCGCAGCGACGGTGGGCGTGATCGAGGCGCAGGTCAAGCAGGAACTGGCGACCGTGCACTCCGCGCAGACCGTCTAGGTCGGAATGCGCCGGCGGCGACGGTGTCAGGCAACGCAGAGCGTTGACAGCGCGTGGCCCAGAGCCTAGGCTAATTGGTCTCAGATCGAGTCCTTTAGTTCAATGGTCGTCGCGCACAGGCCATCAGGTTGCAGAAGCTGGAACCAGGCACAGCGAAGGAGAGGGAAGTGGTTGGGATGCTGACACGCCGAGGCCTACGAGGTGGAGACACCGCAGTCACGCGGCGATCGTTGACCCCAGCAGGGTCGCTGGCGATGGCTGTTGCATTGGTCTTGCTGCTCGCGGCCTGCGCAGGTGGCGCCCAGGCACCAAGCGAGGTCCCGGAATCGGAGAAGTACGGTGGCACGGCTGTCGTGGCGATGGTCCAAGAGGCGGGTGGGATGAATGAGTTGTTCCACGACCAAAGCGGGGCATTCCTTGGGGGAGAGGCGGGGTGGGTCGTTGAGCCACTCTTCCTCGCGCTCCCCGACGGTACGTATGAGCCGAGATTGGCCGCCGAGATCCCGACCGTCGACAACGGCGGCGTATCGCGGGGCGGGCGTACGGTGACGTACCGGCTGCGCGAGGGCATCACCTGGTCCGACGGTAAGCCGTTCACCGCGGAGGACCTGGTCTTCACATTCGACGTCTTCCGGGATCCGGACAGTACCGCCCTGGTGCCGGTCGACTACGAGTTGGTCGAGTCGGTGACCGCGCGTGACCAGCTTACCGTTGAGGTCCAGCTGAAGGAGGCGAGCCCTACCTACCTCGAGCTGTGGAAGCACGTCATGCCGGCGCACGAGTTCGAGTCCACGGCTGTGACGGCCGAGCATCCTCAGGCGCGCCTGCCGCTGGGGACCGGCCCGTTCGTGTTCACGGACTTCAAGGCGGGCGACGAGATTGCGCTGGAGCGCAATCCTGACTACTGGCGTGACCCAGACCTGCCCTACCTTGATGGCATCACACTGAAGATCGTCCCGGAACTGGAGGTTGCGACAACCTCTTTCCTGGAAGGCCAGTACGACACCGTCTTCTTCTTCACCACTGGAGACCTGCCTCAGTTGGAGGCCGCAGAGGAGAGTGGTGCTCCCATCGTGGTGGAGACGCAAGAGACGGACTCGTGGGTGGAGTGGCTGTTTTTGAACCATTCCGCGAGTGGTGACCCAAGCGTCCCGCATCCCGTGCTCGGTGACGCGGCTATCCGGGAGGCGATTGATTTCGGAATCGACCGCCAGGGGATCATCGACACGGTTCTCGGCGGCTTCGGCACGCTGGTCGGCTCACCAATCTATTCGGGCGCGTTCGACGTTGACATCCCCCCGGCGACGTACGACCCGGACCACGCGAGGCAGGTTCTCGACGAGGCCGGCTGGGAGCCCGGGTCCGATGGCATCCGGGTCAAGGACGGGGTGCGAGCGAGCCTGATGTTCCAAACGGTCTCTGGTGACCACACGCGCGAGCTGTATCAGCAGATCATCCAGCAGAATCTCGAAGAAGTCGGCATCGAGATGAACATCGAGAATGTGCCGAGCAACATCATCTTCGGTGGCTATGAGGAGGGTGGGCTCCTCGCGACCGGTAGCTACGACACCATGATGAGCCGCGACGGCAACTACGTGGACCCGGCGAGCTGGATGGCGAGCTTCACCTGCGACTCGATCCCGAACGAGCAGCAAACGGTTGGCGAGACCTACGGACACTATTGCAATCCGGAGTTCGACGAGCTCGCGCAGCAGGCCGCGTCCACGCTGGATCAGCAGGAACGCGCGGAGCTTTATTCGCAGATGGCCCAGATGTTCCACGACGAGCGGGTAGCGATCCCCATCTACAGTTCCACCTGGGGCTGGGCGTGGAACCTCCAACTGCAGGGCGTCTCGCCCGACTACTGGTCCGGGGTCTGGCCAAGTGTGGCTGAATGGTACCTGGCCCCATAGCCGCCGAGAAGCGCGAGATGATGGAAAGGAGGCAATGACGTGGTCGGGCCATATGTGGTGCGCCGGATGCTGCAGGCGATCCCACTGCTCTTCGGCATCAGCATCATCATCTTCCTGATGTTGCAGATGGCCCCCGGCGGTCCGCTCGCCAGCGGCGAAGCACAGGCGGCTATCACGCCGGAAAAGATCGAGCGGCTACGAGCTCATTACGGCCTCGACGACCCGTTGCCGATTCAGTACTTGAACTGGCTCGGCGGCCTGGTGACCGGCGACTGGGGCGTATCGTACGACACGGGGCAGCCTGTGTTGCAGGTGATCACCGAGCGGCTACCAACGACGCTGGCCCTCACCGGTCTCGCGTTCGCCGTCTCGCTGCTGATCGCTATACCCGTCGGCATCCTGGCAGCCACCCGCCAGTACTCGGTGTTCGACTACGCCTCCACAGGGTTGAGCTTCGCGGGGATCGCCACCCCCAGTTTCTGGTTCGGTCTCATGCTGTTGTACTTGTTCAGCTTCCAGTGGGACTTGCTGCCCTCCGCGGGGTTGACCGACCTACGTGAGGACCACGTGGGGTTCGCGGCGGTGTGGGACAGAACGACACACCTGATCATGCCGGTCGCGGTGCTGGCCCTGATCGCGACGGCCAACCTGGCCCGCTACGTCCGCGCGTCCATGCTGGAAGTGCTCGGACAGGACTACGTGCGGACCGCACGCGGCAGTGGGCTTCCCGAACGTACAGTCATTCTCCAGCATGCGGGCAAGAACGCGTCGGTCCCGGTGGTGACAATCGCGATGCTGATGGTCCCGGAGCTGTTCCTCGGAGCCGTCATCACCGAGACGATTTTTTCGATACCAGGGATGGGAGCTCTTTTTGTGCACTCCGCGGAGCTGCGGGATTATCCGGTCCTTCTCGGGATCCTCGTGATTGCCGCGGTGCTCGTCGTGATCACCAATCTGGTCGCCGACGTGATCTACGGCCTTCTCGACCCGCGGATCAGTTATGAGTGAGGTACGTGAAGCGGCGGAGCCTGTCGCCGCGGGTGATGTGCCGGAGGAGAAGGCACGATCGTTGCGGGCAGAAACTTGGCGGCAGTTCCGCCGCCACCGACTCGCCGTCGTCGGCCTGGCGGTCCTGACGCTGTTCACCGTTGCTGTGATCGTTGGGCCCTGGCTGATTCCGTTCGACCCGTACTACATCGACGCCCGAACGGCCAACCTGGCGCCTACCCTGACGCATCCCATGGGCACAGATGAACTGGGACGCGATCAGCTCGCGCGAGTGCTCATCGGTGGGCGGCTTACCCTCGCCGTGTCCGCAGCCGCGGTCCTCGTCGCGCTGATCGTGGGTGTCGCGGTCGGAGCGGTGGCCGGCTACGCTGGCGGGTTCCCCGACAACGCACTGATGCGAGTGGTGGACGTTTTCTACGCTCTCCCCGGGCTGTTCATCGTCATTCTGCTGGTGGCGCTCATCGGCCCGACATTTTGGACGATCGTCATCGCCATCGCGGTACTGAGTTGGATGAACACCGCCCGGCTGGTCCGCTCGAGCTTCTTGTCTCTGAAAGAGAAGGAGTTCGTTGAGGCCGCCCGGACGGTCGGCGTTTCGGACGCCCGCATCGTGTTGCGCCACATCCTGCCCAACGCTTTCAGTCCCGTGATTGTCGCGGCCACGCTGGGCGTGGCAAACGCGATCTTGATCGAGTCATCACTGTCCTTCCTCGGACTGGGCTTTCAGCCACCCGAAGCCACGTGGGGTGGAATGCTGTCGGAGTCCAAGAGCGCGGTTATCAGCTTGGGGCAGTGGTGGCGCGGACTCTTCCCCGGCCTGATGATCTTCATCACGGTCCTGTCCACGAACTTCATTGGCGATGGCCTACGTGATGCACTCGATCCCCGCAGCGCAGGCAACAAGGGAGGACGGGCGTGACCGCGCTGCTGGAGGTCCGAGACCTCGTCGTCAGGTTCGACACCGACGACGGGACCGTCCACGCCGTCAACGGCATCTCCTACTCGCTGGAGAAGGGTGAATCGCTGGCGATCGTCGGTGAGAGCGGATCGGGAAAATCAGTGGGCGCGCTCGCGTTGATGGGGCTGCTGCCGCGACCCCAGGCGCGCATCGAGGGCGGAACGATCCACTTCAAGGGACGCAATCTGCTCACCCAGAGCGGCCAGGAGTGGCAGCGTACCCGCGGACGCGAGATCGCCATGGTCTACCAAGACCCGATGACGTCGCTCAACCCTGCCTTGACCGTGGGTCAACAACTCAGTCAGGTCATTCGCCATCACCTCAACGTCAGGAAGCCGGCGTCCCGAGAGCGCGCCGCAGACCTCCTGTCACTCGTCGGTATCCCCAACCCACGTGGACGTCTCGACGACTACCCCCACCAGTTCTCCGGAGGGCAGCGTCAGCGAGTTCTGATAGCTCTCGCCCTCTCGTGCGACCCTGCGCTGCTGATCGCTGATGAGCCCACCACAGCACTGGATGTGACCATCCAGGCTCAGATGATTGAACTGGTCAAGGGCCTCCGGAAACAACTCGGCATGGCCGTGGTCTGGATCACTCACGATCTCGGCGTCGTGGCCGGCCTTGTCGACAAGGTTGCGGTCATGTATAGCGGCAACATGGTGGAACAAGCGCCCGTGCACGACTTGTACCGCCAGCCCGCGCACCCCTACACGCTCGGGCTCTTGAACTCGTTGCCGACGCTCGAGCATGGGACGCGCCGGCTCACACCCATTCCCGGCTCGCCGCCGGATCCCCTGCGACCCGCCACCGCATGTCCCTTCGCCCGGCGATGCGCATGGGTCGTCGACCGCTGCCGCGAATCCCCTCCGGCTCTCATCCGAGTAGCACCACAGCACAGCGCCGCCTGCTATCGCAGCGCCGATGTCAACCGGCAACCGGCCGTTGGAGCACAGCAATGATCGACCAGCCGGCCCTGCTGGAAGTCCGGAATCTCGTCAAGCACTTCCCGGTACGGCGCGGCGTCCTACGGCGCCAAGTCGGGGCGGTGCGCGCGGTCGACGGCGTCAGCTTTCACATCCACCACCGCGAAACCCTAGGACTGGTCGGCGAGAGCGGGTCAGGCAAGTCCACCCTCGCTCGGACCATCCTGCGACTGTTCGAGCCATCCGGCGGACGGGTGATCTTCGACGGAGAGGACATCATCGCACTCGACGCCAAGGCGCTGCGTCGCATCCGACCACGCATGCAAATGGTGTTCCAGGACCCCTATGCATCGCTGAACCCGCGCATGACCGCCGGTGCGACCATCATGGAGTCGCTCCAGGTCAACCGTGTCGGCGATGCCTCCAAGCGTCCACAACGCGTCCGCGAACTCCTTGACCTGGTCGGCCTCCCACCAAAGTCCCTCAATCGCTACCCACACGAGTTCTCCGGCGGACAGCGCCAACGGATCAGCATTGCCCGCGCCCTGGCCGCCGACCCCGAATTCATCGTGGCCGATGAGGCGCTCTCCGCGCTGGATGTATCGATTCAGGCGCAGATGGTCAACCTACTGCAGGACCTCAAGGACGAACTCGGCTTGACTTACCTGTTCATCGCCCATGACCTGGCGATGGTCCGCTACCTGGCCGACCGAACGGCCGTGATGTACCTGGGCCGGATCGCAGAACTCGCGGACAGCGAGGAACTTGCGCAGCGGCCCATGCACCCCTACACGCTGGCCCTTCTATCCGCCGCTCCCATCCCCGACCCGGTGGCCGAAGCCAAGCGGGAGCACATCGTTCTGCCAGGTGACGTACCGGACCCAGGGAATCCCCCAAGCGGCTGTCGATTTCATACCCGCTGTTCCTTTGCGACCCCTGTCTGCCAGGAGCAGGAACCCCAGTTGCGCGACCTGGGCACCGTAGGGAAACCGCATCTCGTTGCGTGCCACCACGCCGAGAAAGTCCGACAGCACGGGGCGACCGCATCATCCGTGACTCAGCCCGTCAAGACCCCGCCCGTGGGTCGTCCTGCTTCTGATCACAGCCTCTAGCAGCTATCACGACGACAAGAAGGCAACGCAACACGATGTCCGAACAATGGTTTCCTTTCGCCACCTCGCCCGCTGGCACAGCCAGTTTCCCCTCCTACCGGTTCAGCGGCACCCATCGCGGCATCGGCCAACAGTACGGTGAGGCGTGCGCTGATGCGATCGTCAAGCACCGCGACCTCGCAGTGGAACGCCTGTCGACCCACTCCAACGTCTCGGTCCAATCCGCGCTCGCAGCAACCAGCGCCTACCGTGAGTTCGTCATCGAGCACGCCGAGTTCCTCGATGAGGAGATCCAGGGAGTGGCCGAGGGATCCGGACTCTCCCTCACCGAGGCCTACCTGCTGCAGCTTCGAGCAGAACTTCACCAGCACGATTACACCACCGTGGATGCACCCGAGGAGTGCACCACCTTCGCCGTGCTCGCCGACGCCGCAGCAGACAGGACCCCGCTCGTAGGACAAAACGCCGATCTTCCAGCCCCTTACACCCAGATTGCTGTGGTGATCCACCTGGTCCCAGATCACGGACCCGAGGTCTTGATGCTCACCCCCGCCGGACAGGTCTCCTACATCGGCATCAACGACCGAGGACTCGGTGTATTCGGCAACTTTCTGAACTGCGACGGGTGGCGCGTCGGCTTCCCCCGCTACCTGCTGACCCGGCTTGCGCTCCTGCACGACACGGTCAAGGGCGCGGTCGAGGCCGTGCGGGACGTGCCCCGGGCATCGTCTCGCAATCTGATCATGCTCGACGCACACAATACCGCCGTCGACATCGAAACCACACCGAAGGGCACGGCTCGGCTATACCCAGAGCACGGCATCCTGGCGCACTCCAACCACTTTCTCGGCGAAGAACTGCTAGCCGAGGAGCGGGCTGCCCCGCCGAGGCTGGAGAACTCAAGAGTGCGTTACGACCGGATGAGGGAGTTACTCGCGGCCAATCACGGGGCGATTGACGCGCTGACCATGCAGCGCATTCTACGCGACCGCGACGACGTGCCCGATGCCCTGTGCATCATCCCCGGAGATGAGGACACCGACAACATCACGTTCGCGTCGGTCATCGCAGAACCCACCCTTGGTCAGCTGTCGGTAGCCGTCGGACCGCCGAATGAACATCCGTACACCTGTTACCGCTTCTCGAAGGAGATCCCCGATGACCGCTAACCGATCCTTCAGGGTTGCCGCTGTCCAGATGAACACTCAGGACAACAAGGACAAGAACGTCGACCGTGCAGTGGAGCTGATCCGGTCGGCAGCGGCACAGGGGGCAGAGTTCGTCGCCTTGCCGGAGAACTTCAACTTTCTGGGACCACTGTCAGCGCAGGTCGACAACGCGGAAACCATTCCGGGTCCGACCCTGAGCCGCCTCGCAACCGAGGCTCGCGCCCACGGGATCTATGTAGCTGCCGGCAGCATCCTCGAAGCCGTCGACGGAAAAGAGAAGCTCTACAACACCTCTGTCCTGCTTGGTCCGCAGGGTGAGCAGATCGCTCGTTACCGGAAGCTCCACCTCTTCGACATCGAGGTCGAGGGCCAAGTCCAAGCCAACGAGTCAGCGATCATGGCGCCCGGAGACGAGATGGTGGTCGCCCATACCAGCTTCGCCGCAATCGGCATGAGTATCTGCTACGACCTCCGGTTCCCGGAGCTCTACCGAAGCCTCACGCTCAGCGGTGCCCAGATCATCCTCAGCCCGGCCGCTTTCACTCTTTACACCGGCAAAGATCACTGGGAACTACTCATCCGCGCCCGCGCCGTCGAGAACAGCGTGTACATGGTTGCGCCTGCGCAGTTCGGCAAGTATTCCCCCGCAGAGCACTCGTTCGGCAACACCATGATCGTGGACCCATGGGGCACGGTCATTGCCCGTGCCCCCGACAGGGAGATGGCCGTCGTCGCAGATGTGGACCTGGCCTGGCAGTCCACAGTGCGTTCCTCGCTGCCCAGCCTGCGATCACGCCGTCCCGACGTGTACACGCTCTAGACCCTCGAAGTGGACAAGGAGTGCGACGCGATGAGTAAACTCGGCTACTACGACCTGGGCGCCACACCGATGGCCGCCTGCCAGTTCGACCAGCGGTTTCCCTACTGTCTCTACGTCCCGCGAGGCCACAGGCAGGGAACCGAGGGCACTCACCTCGTAGTGGTCGTGCACGGAACTAATCGCACGGCCGAACGCTACCGTGACGAGTTCGCGCAGTTCGCGGAAGAGCAGAACTGCATCATTCTGGCGCCGCTCTTTCCCGCCGGGATCGTGGAAGTCGGCGACCTGGAGAACTACAAGTACATCGAGTACCACGGAATCCGCTTCGACCAGATCCTCCTCGCGATGGTTGACGAAGTCGCCCAGAAGTATCGGGTCGACACCAGCCGATTCCTGTTGCACGGCTTCTCCGGCGGAGGTCATTTCGCCCACCGATTCTACTACCTGCATGCGACCCGACTGCTAGCAGTTTCGATAGGCGCGCCCGGAATGATCACGCTGCTCGACGCCGACCAGCCCTGGTATCTCGGAACGAGGGACCTCAAGGAACGGTTCGGCACAGCCTCAACGCTGCCACAGATGCGGGCCGTACCCGTACACATGGTTGTGGGGGCGGAAGACACAGAGACCTGGGAGATCAACGACACCACGAGCCCGCGTTGGATGGCGGGAGCCGACGCCACCGGGCCGACGAGAGTCGAGCGCCTTAAGGCATTGCGAAGTAGCTACGAGTCACATGGAATCGCCGTCGGGTTCGACGTCCTTTCAGGTGTGGCGCACGAAGGTTACAAGGTGCTTGAACCCGTCCGGGACTTCTTCGCAAGCGTTCTGGCTGCCCATCTTGAAATCCGCCATAACTCCCCGACCCACCACTGATCAGATCATATGCCGCTCCAACGGCTCCGATTGCACCCGGCCGTCAAACAGCGGTATCAAGCACTATGGCGACCAGGTGACCGGCCCGGTTCGGCGAATAAGAGGAGAGCACCACATATGCACCGCTTCCATGCCTCCGCCGTGATGCGAGCAAGAGTCCCTGGGCCTCGCGAACATCGAGGATCGAACAGCAACGCATCGCAGCCGTTCCCGCAGAAGACGCGGCCCCGCACGTTCGATGGGCCGGGCTACTGCGACCACGTCGTGAGGGTTGTCAGCTGATGCCGGTCGGTCTGCTTAACCCAAAAGCCGGTGCGGCAGTCAATACTGCGCCGGGGTGCGCGCCGCGCAACTTCCACCGCCTGCTTCCCGGCTACCAACCGACTCCCCTGGTGGACGCTCCAGCGATAGCCGAGCGACTCGGTTGCGGCCACCTGTGGGTAAAGGACGAGTCTTCCCGGATGGGCCTGCCCTCTTTCAAGGTGCTCGGGGCGTCGTGGGCGACGTTCAGGGCGCTGGAGTCGCGTGCCGGACAAGCGTTGCAAGACTGGGACAACGTCGACGATCTCGGCAAGCTTGTTCACCAGCTGACTCCCGTCCGAAAACTGGCAGCGGCGACCGACGGGAACCACGGCCGCGCTGTTGCGCGAACTGCCCGGTGGTTGGGCCTGGAGGCGAATATCTATGTACCGGACGGGACAGCCAAGGCGCGCATCGCGGCCATCATTAGTGAGGGAGCGGCGGTGACCGCCGTGGGTGGCAGCTACGACTCCGCGGTGGCTCGATCCGCGGTCGACGCCAACGATTACTGCCTCGTGGTATCGGACACCTCCTGGCCGGGATACACGTCGATTCCCAACTGGGTGATCGACGGCTACTCGACCATTCTCGCTGAGGTGGACGCCGACCTTGAGACGTCCGGTGAGTCGGCGCCGGATGTCGTAGTCGTCCAGATGGGGGTAGGGGCGCTCGCGGCGGCCGTGGTCCGTCATTGGCGACAACCCGACACGTCGGGACCGCGGATCATGGGCGTTGAGCCAACTTCCGCCGCCTGCGTGATGGCCTCGATACGGCACAGAGGCATCCGGTCCGTGCCGGGTCCGCACCCGTCGATCATGGCCGGGCTGAACTGCGATACCCCGTCGATCGTCGCCTGGCCGGACGTCTGCTCCGGAATCGACGCGTTCATCGCGATCGAGGACGACCTGGCGCGCGAGGGCATGCGGGCGTTCGCGCAAATCGGCCTCGTCAGCGGGGAGACCGGAGCCGCCGGGCTCGCTGGCATGCTCGCAGTCAACTCGGGCGAGCTCCCGTCCATCGCCGCACCATTGGGATTGACCAGGGATAGTTCGGTCCTCGTCCTGTCCACGGAGGGAGCAACGGATCCGGATGCCTACCATGCGGCAGTTCGAACCCCCGCAACTGCGAACCCGAGGGCGAATCGCGGCGCAGTCGATTGCCCATCCGGTCGCCCTCGGAAGGACTATTGAAACGCCTCGTACATTCCCAACCTCCAACAGACGGTGGGCGGTCTGGCTCGCCAGCCCAAGCACCGCCGCCGCCGAGATCGCCCGTCAGATCG
>JACCXZ010000035.1 GCA_013696745.1 Nocardioidaceae bacterium
ACGCCTCCTGCCCGCAGGTGCGCTTGGGCCGCCTCGAAGTCGTCAACGATCAGGTGCAGGCCCTTGGTGGTGCCCGGCTCACCGGCGCCGACGTTGACACCGATCGTGATCGAGCATGCCGATCCCGTGGGGTCAGCTGCACCACGCGGAACGCGTCGCCGGCGTTGTGGTCGACATCGAGTCGGAATCCGAGCGTCTCGGCGTAGAACGCTTTGGCGCGGTCCACGTCGGACACCGGTACGACGATGAGCTCGAGCAGGGTCGGCGCGGCGCCGGACGCAGTTGTGCTGCGCATCTTCGACACGCTGACCCCGGCAGTGATCACCATGGGTACGGCTCGAGATCCGGGGACGCGAGGCGCGGTCTGCGAGCCGTACGGCGACACCGACGCCGCATTCGCCGCCCAGTTGGTGGACCTCTTGACCGGCAAGGACGACGAGCTTCTTGCCGCCTGGGTCGAAGATCAGGAGGCCGTCGACTAGGCCGTCTGCGCGCAGCGCTCGCTGCTCAGACTCAGAACCAGGCATCGCCGAACTCCTGCCGGCAGCGGAGGCGGCCGCCGATGGTCTCCGGCACAGTTTTCAAGGTGGAGCGTGGACTGGCGGGAGAGAAGATCGCGTACGTCCGCATGTTCTCGGGGACGGTCCAGGAATCCGGCCCACCCTGTCTCCTGATCGGTCTGAAGCTGCTCAACCGCGCCAGCGGTCGCGGATGTCTCGCGCCGCGGCCGCGACGTCGGCCAGACTCGTGTCTTCGCGGAACCGCTCGTCCCAGTCGGCGAGTTGTCGCGCGGCGGCGTACGCGAGGAACGGACTCAGCTCGGTGTCGTCAGGCAAGCGTCGGTGTTCCGCGTACCCGCCCCGCCAGCCGGTCATCACTGCGTGAACATCGGCGGCCAGGTCAGGAAGGAGCGCTGGAGCGAGCTCGAAAGCCACCTGAGTCCAAGCGATGTCGTCCCGGCAATCGCCGATTCGAGCATTCGACCAGTCGACGATGCCGGTGACCTCTCCATCGCGGACGCGGACATTGAAGGGCTGGAAGTCCAGATGGCACAGCGCGGATCCGGACTCGTCGATGGGGCGGTGCAAATCCGCTTGCGCGGCGCCCAGCAGCTTGCCTAAGCCCTCCGGATCGCCGCCCGTCACCAGCAGGTCGCCGATCGTGACGCCGTCGCACCACGACATGACGATGAAGTCGCAGCCGGCAATAGCTCCGGTGGCCACGATTCGTGGAACGGGTTGGTGGTGTCTGGCGGCCAGACGAAGAGCCTCGACCTCCTCGCGGGCGGGTACTCCGCGGCGCATCAGCCGTACGGCAAGAACGCGGCCAGCGGTCTCGACCCGCCAGACCGTAGCCTCGAACCCGTTCATCCGTACCGCCCGCGCCGGAACACACCGAGCCGTCCCGAGGTTGACAGGGGTGGACTCAGGTTTCTCAACTTGAGTCCGGTACACTCAACCCTGTGGCCAGGCATCCCTCGCCACACCAGACCTCCGGCCCCGGCCGGCATGCAGCACCATCACGATCACGAGGAGACACACACATGGCACGTGCGGTAGGTATCGACCTGGGCACCACGAACTCCGTCGTCTCGGTCCTCGAGGGGGGCGAGGCCACGGTCATCGCCAATGCCGAGGGGGCACGCACCACCCCGTCCGTCGTCGCGTTCGCCAAGAACAGCGAGGTCCTCGTCGGTGAGGTCGCCAAGCGGCAGGCCGTCACCAACGTCGACCGCACGATCCGCTCGGTCAAGCGCCACATGGGCACCGACTGGTCGCACACGATCGACGGCAAGAAGTTCAACCCGCAGCAGATCTCGGCATTCGTTCTGCAGAAGCTCAAGCGCGACGCCGAGTCCTACCTCGGTGAGCCCGTCACCGACGCCGTCATCACGGTGCCGGCGTACTTCAACGACGCGGAGCGCCAGGCCACCAAGGAGGCCGGCGAGATCGCGGGACTGAACGTCTCGCGGATCGTCAACGAGCCGACTGCGGCGGCGCTTGCGTACGGCCTGGACAAGGGCCAGACCGACCAGACCATCTTGGTGTTCGACCTCGGTGGTGGCACGTTCGACGTGTCCTTGCTCGAGATCGGCGAGGGCGTCGTGGAGGTCAAGGCCACCAGCGGCGACAACAAGCTCGGCGGTGACGACTGGGACCAGCGCATCGTCGACTGGCTGGCACAGAAGTTCAAGATGGGCACCGGCCGTGACCTGACCAAAGACAAGATGGCCATGCAGCGGGTCCGTGAGGCCGCCGAGAAGGCCAAGATCGAGCTGTCGAGCAGCCAGTCGACCTCGATCAACCTGCACTACATCGCGGTCGACGACGAGAAGAACCCACTGTTCCTCGAGGAGACGCTGACCCGCTCGGAGTTCCAGAAGATCACCAAGGACCTGGTGGACCGCACCAAGCAGCCCTTCCAGAACGTGATCAAGGACGCCGGCATCGAGCTGCGCAACATCAACCACGTGGTGCTGGTCGGGGGTTCCACCCGGATGCCCGCCGTCAGCGAGCTGGTCAAGGAGCTCACCGGCGGCAAGGAGCCCAACAAGGGCGTCAACCCCGACGAGGTCGTCGCCATCGGGGCTGCCCTGCAGGCCGGTGTCCTCCAGGGCGAGGTCAAGGACGTCCTGTTGCTCGACGTCACCCCGCTGACCCTCGGCATCGAGACCAAGGGTGGGGTCATGACCAAGCTGATCGAGCGGAACACGACGATCCCGACCAAGCGCTCCGAGGTCTTCACCACAGCCGATGACAACCAGCCGAGCGTCTCGATCCAGGTCTACCAGGGCGAGCGTGAGATGGCCGTCAGCAACCAGCTGCTCGGCACCTTCGACCTGACCGGCCTGCCCCCCGCCCCGCGTGGCGTGCCGCAGGTCGAGGTGACCTTCGACATCGACGCCAACGGCATCGTCAACGTGTCCGCGAAGGACCGGGGCACCGGCAAGGAGCAGTCGATGACGATCACCGGCGGCTCGGCACTGTCCAAGGACGACATCGAGAAGATGGTCAAGGACGCCGAGCAGTACGCCGAGGAGGACCGTCAACGCCGCGAGGCGGTCGAGGCACGCAACCAGGCCGACTCGATGGTCTACACGACCGAGCAGTTCCTCACCGAGAACGCCGACAAGCTCCCCGATGACGTCAAGGGGGAGGTCCAGACCGATCTCGACGAGCTGAAGAAGGTGCTCGGCGACGAGGCGGCGTCCAGCGAGGCGATCACGGCCGCGGTGGGCAAGCTCAACACCTCGAGTCAGAAGATGGGCGCCGCCATGTACGCCGCGTCCGAGGCCGCCAACGCCGCGGCCGGCGCCGAGGGGTCGGACAGCTCGGCCGCAGCCGACGGGTCCGACAGCTCGGCTGCTGACGACGACGTCGTCGACGGCGAGATCATCGACGACGAGGGCAAGGACGACGAGGGCAAGGACGACCAGAAGTGACGGCGACCGGCGATCCTACCGATGACGGTCACGCGAGCGTGGACGGCGAGGTGTTCGACCGTGTCGACGCCGACTCGGCGCTGCCACCGGAGTCTGACGTGGCGGGGGATCCGGCTGACCAGCCGGCTCCCGATGCCGAGGAGCCCGAGAGCCCGCAGGCGCAGGCCGAGCGGGTGCTGGCTGAGCGGACGCTGGACCTGCAGCGGCTGCAGGCGGAGTACGTCAACTACAAGCGCCGGGTCGATCGTGACCGCGACGTCGTGCGCGAGACCGCCACGGCAGCGGTGCTCACCGCCTTGATTCCGGTGCTCGACGACATCGATCGGGCCCGCAGCCATGGTGAGCTCGTCGGCGGGTTCAAGGCCGTCTCGGAGAGCCTCGAGCGGGTGTTGACCGGCTTGGGACTGATTCGCTACGGCGAACCAGGCGAGCCCTTCGACCCACGCGTCCACCAGGCGTTGATGCACGGCTACGGTGACGAGGTCAGTGTCTCCACTGCCCAGACAATCCTGCAGCCGGGCTATCGCATCGGTGAGCGCATCATCCGACCTGCCATGGTGGCCGTGGTCGAACCGTCGGGTGAGACCGTGCCGATCGTCGACGATGAAGACCAGTCGCCCGAGCAGGTGTCGACCGAACAGCACGGGTCGACCCCGCACGGGTCGACTCCGCACGGGTCGGCTCAGCAGCAGGCCGAGTGAAGCGTACGAGCAGCGACGGGAGGTGATCGCGGGTGAGCGCCAACGACTGGGCGAACAAGGACTTCTACCAGATCCTCGGTGTGTCCAAGGACGCCGGAGCAGATGAGATCAAGAAGGCCTATCGCAAACTCGCGCGCGAGCACCATCCCGACTCTAAGCCGGGTGACGCCAAGGCCGAGGAGCGGTTCAAGTCCGTGGCGGAGGCGTACTCGGTCCTGAGCTCGCCGGACAAGCGTAAGGAGTACGACGAGCAGCGGTCGATGTTCGGCGGGGCCGGATTCCGGTTCCCCGGCGGTGGGTTCCCCGGCGGTGGGTTTCCCGGCGACCGGGGCACCTCCGGGCAGGGCACCGGCACGGGGGGGTTCGACTTCTCCGACCTGCTCGGGGGGATCTTCAGCGGCGGAGGCGGGACCACGGGCCAGCGCACCCGCACGACGTCGCGCGCCCGCCGCGGTGCCGACGTCGAGACGCAGGCGCGAGTGACCTTCGAGCAGTCGTTCGAAGGCGTCACGATCCCGCTGCGGATGACCAGCGACGCCGCCTGCACCGCGTGCCACGGCACGGGCGCCAGGTCGGGGAGCGTGCCACGGGTGTGTCCTCACTGCGAGGGCAGCGGGATGACGACATCCGCGTCGGGCGGCCTGTTCTCGATGACCGAGACCTGCGCGCAGTGCCACGGCCGAGGACTCGTCGTCGATGACCCCTGTCCGGTCTGCATGGGCTCCGGACGGGGCACCTCCTCGCGCACGATGCAGGTGCGGGTGCCGGCCGGAGTCCGCGACGGCCAGAAGATCAAGGTCAAGGGCAAGGGCGCCTCGGGGGAGGGCGGCGCTCCGGCCGGCGACCTCTACGTCACCGTCTCGGTGAGCGGGCACCCGGTATTCGGTCGCAGCGGCGACAACCTGACCGTCACCGCACCGGTCAGCTTCACCGAGGCCGCACTCGGAGCCGAGATCAAGGTCCCCACGCTGTCCGCAGGCTCGGTGACGCTGAAGGTGCCGCCGGGCACGCCGAACGGGCGTACGTTCCGGCTACGTGGCAAGGGAATGCCCCGCAAGGACGGCACCCGCGGGGACCTGCTCGTCACGGTGGAAGTCGACGTTCCGTCGGTGCTCAGCAAGGAGTCCAAGGCTGCTCTCGAGGCACTGCGAGCGGCCGAGGCCGGAACCGATCCGCGGTCGGAGCTGTTCCGCCGGGCCGGACGGGCCTAGGCGGGGACGAGGGGTGAGACAGATGGCCGATCCGGTCCCCCTGGGCCGCGCCGGACCTGATGTGCCGGCTTACGTCATCAGCGTGGCGGCGCAGCTCACCGGCCTGCACCCGCAGACGTTGCGGACCTACGACCGGCTCGGTCTGGTACGCCCCGGTCGCACAGTCGGTGGCGGACGCCGCTACTCGGCACGCGACATCACGTCGCTGCTGCAGGTGACCCGGTTGACTGCCGAGGGGCTCGGGCTCGAGGGTGTCCGCCGCGTCCTCGAGCTCGAGCACGAGGTCGACGCGCTGCGCCGCCAGGTGGCGCAGCTGCAGGGCGAGCTCGATGCGGCGCACGCTGCCCTGGGCGCCACGTCGAACCTGCCGGCGCGCGTGTCCGCCTCCCAGGTCATGCTCTGGCGTCGACGCTGACCTGCCGCGGGTCTCCCGTACGTTCCTCGCGCGGGCTGGCAGGCTGAGCGCTGCACCGACGCACGGTCGGCGCAGCCGTCGCGGAGAGGCACCTCGATGTCGTCACCGGTGTACGACCACCCGGACCCACCGACCCGCGGACCGGCCCGCGACCGTTCCAGCGTCATCGGTGACGGCGCGCAGACGATGGCGCGATGGAGCCTGCGTTTGGTGCTGGTGGCAGCCGGCGCGGTCGTCGTGGCCTATGTGATCGGTTGGCTGTGGGCGATCATCCTGCCGGTACTCCTGGCGCTGCTGGTGTCCACGCTGCTGCACCCGGTCGCCGACCGGCTGCACCGTTGGGGAGTCCCGCGGGTGGCTGCCGCGGCGCTGGTCGTGCTGGCCTTCGTGGCTGTGACGCTCGTCATCCTCACCTACATGGCGACCTCCGTCGTGAGCCAGGTCACCGACGTCGCATCCCGCGCCTCGGACGGGCTCGTGCAGGTGAAGGACTGGATGACGGGCCCACCGTTGAACCTGTCCGACAGTCAGCTGGCAGCGGTGGTCGACGCGATCACCTCACGGCTGCAGGACGCCGCATCATCGATCGCCACCGGCGTGTTCACCGGCGTCAGTGCCGTGGGCAACGTGGTCATCAACGCCGTGCTCGTGCTGGTGCTCAGCTTCTTGTTCGTCAAGGACGGCCACCGGTTCCTCCCGTGGGCGTACGGCGTACTCGGCGATCGTGCAGGCGGTCCGCTCTGTGAGGTCCTCGGGCGGTGCTGGCGGACTCTCGGGGCGTTCATCCGTACCCAGGTGGTCGTCAGCTTCGTGGACGCGGTCTTCATCGGCATCGGTCTGGCGCTCCTGGGGGTGCCCCTGGCGCTGACGCTGGCGACCCTCACGTTCTTCGGCGGCTTCATCCCGATCATCGGTGCACTCGTCGCCGGGGCGTTGGCCGTGCTGGTGGCCCTGGTGACCGTGGGCTGGGGTACCGCGCTGGCCGTCCTCGCGCTGATCCTCGTCGTGCAGCAGATCGAGGGCAACGTGCTGTCCCCGATGCTGCAGGGCAAGAGCCTCGGTCTGCACGCGGCCGTGGTGCTGCTTGCGGTGACGGCAGGGGGCACGTTGTTCGGCATCACCGGCGCGTTCCTCGCCGTACCGGCGGTGGCAACGGCCGCGGAGGTGCTGCGCTACCTCTCCGAGCGGATAGGTGACACATCGGAGCAGCAGCCGCAGCCGGTCGACCCGGAGCCGCAGCGGGCCAACCAGCAGTCGCCGCCGAAGGGTGCCGACTGACCGGTTCCGCGAGCGTCGGTGCCAGATGGTGGCGCTGGTTCGTGGTCTGCTGTGAGCATGCACCCTCACGTACGAGCGGCCGGTGCGGGCGTCGCGCTGTCCCTGGCGGTGGCGGCGGGCTGTTCGTCCGGCGACGACGACCCCGCGACCGCGGCGTCGTCCTCCCCGAACGGCGGGAGCACGACCGCGACACCGACGGAGCCGCCACCCACCCTGCCCGGTGGTGCACAGGATGCAGCGTCGGACCTGTCGTCGTTCGAGTGCGTGCCCGGCCCCGGCGGCGACTGGACGGCCACGGGTGTCATCACGAGCTCCGCTGCAACGGTCGCGAGCTTCGAGCTGACCGTGGTCCTGGCCGGCGCGGACGCGGACAACCCGGACGGACGCCAGCGAGTGCTGGCCGACCTCGAGCCCGACGTACCAACCGACTTTGTGCTCCCCGGCATCCCCGCCTCCTTCGACGGTGAAGCCAGCTGCCACGTGCAGGTCCTACTCCTCTCTGAGTGACCGCATGCTGATGCTCAGCCTTTCAGGATCACCACGTAGTAGGCGTCGGTCGCCTCGTCGAGCGTGAACAGCATCGACTTCATGGAGGTGTCGGGCACCCCGTCGAGTGTCGCGGTACACGGAGCCGTCGCCTGCAAGCGGAGCGCGAGGTCATCGCATGTGATGTCGGTCGCTTCGCGTCCGCGGTTCTCGAGGTACTCGATGGCGACGGCGGCGACGGTCGCGCCGGCGATCAGCCTGTCCCCGCGGGTCGTGTCGTAAGCGACGTGGTCCCCCTCGACGGCGGTGACCTCGGCAGTGACCGGCTGACGCAGGCCCGAGGAGAACGACACCCGGCACGTCTGCCTGGCACCGACATCGCCCTCGAGCGTGCCGCTGCAGTCGACTGCGGTGACGTCGTGAGACGCGTCGTAACCGGCGGCCACCTCGGTCGCGAGACTCCGGGCGTCCACGCTTGCTGCCTCGCTGCAGGCGGCCACCGGCAGGAGGAGCACCGGTAGGACCACGGCGAGGTACGAAGGCATCGCGCTGCTGCCCCCTCGGGCCGGTTGATGCCATTGAAGCACCGGGTTGTGACGGGACCACAGGTTGAGCGGAACAGACTCAACTTTCCCGGCGTTGCACACGGCAGGAGGGATCCCGCTAGCGGGACACGAGGGAAGGCGAGCGGGACACGAGGGAAGGACTGTCACGCACATGGACGTCTCCAAGATGACGACGCGCAGCCAGGAGGCGGTCGCGGCCGCGTTGCGCTCGGCCGCATCCGCGGGCAACCCTCAGATCGACGGCCTGCACCTGCTGTTGGCGTTGCTCGACCAGGCCGACGGGATGACACCGGCGCTGCTGGACGCGGTGGGAGCCGACCTGCAGTCAGTCAGCACACAGACCAAGGACGCGGTGGCAGCGCTGCCCACGGCGTCGGGTACGAGCATGGCGAACCCGGCGATGTCGCGCGGCCTGCACGAGGTGTTCCAGCGCGCCGCCGACCTCGCCGGCGAGCTCGGCGACGAGTACGTCTCGACCGAGCACCTCACCGTGGGACTCGCCACCGTGCAGGGGCAGGCCCGCAGCATCCTCGACCGTGCCGGGGCCACCGCGGAGGCGCTGCAGGCGACCTTCGGGTCCGTGCGCGGTTCCGGCCGGGTCACCACCCAGGATCCTGAGGCCACGTACAACTCCCTGCAGAAGTACGGCGTGGACCTGACCGCCCGGGCACGAGAGGGCGGACTCGACCCGGTCATCGGCCGTGACACCGAGATCCGCCGTGTCGTCCAGGTGCTGAGCCGGCGTACGAAGAACAACCCGGTGCTCATCGGCGACCCTGGTGTCGGCAAGACCGCCGTCGTCGAGGGACTCGCCCAGCGGATCGTCGCCGGTGACGTCCCGGAGTCGCTGAAGGACCGGCGCCTGATCTCCCTCGATCTCGCGGCCATGGTGGCGGGCGCGAAGTACCGCGGTGAGTTCGAGGAGCGGCTCAAGGCTGTGCTGTCCGAGATCACTGAGTCCAGCGGCCAGGTCATCACGTTCATCGACGAGCTGCACACGGTCGTGGGCGCCGGTGCCACCGGTGACTCCGCGATGGACGCCGGCAACATGCTCAAGCCGATGCTGGCGCGCGGCGCGCTGCGCATGATCGGTGCGACGACGCAGGACGAGTACCGCGTCTCGGTCGAGAAGGATCCCGCGCTCGAGCGCCGATTCCAGCAGGTCTTCGTCGGCGAGCCCAGCGTCGAGGACACGATCGCGATCCTGCGGGGCCTCAAGGAGCGGTACGAGGCGCACCACAAGGTCGCGATCTCCGACGGTGCCCTGATCGCCGCTGCCTCCCTGAGCGATCGATACATCACCGGCCGCCAGCTGCCGGACAAGGCGATCGACCTCATCGACGAGGCGGGCAGCCGGCTGCGGATGGAGATCGACTCCTCACCGGTCGAGATCGACGAGCTGCGCCGCACCGTGGACCGGTTGCGCATGGAGGAGATGCACTTGGCCAAGGAGGAGGACGTCGCCAGTCGGGAACGCCTTGCCCGGCTGCGCGCCGAGCTCGCTGACGCACAGGAGGTGCTGCGCGGTCTCGAGGCTCGCTGGGAGTCCGAGAAGCGGAGCCTCAACCGGGTCGGGGAGATCAAGGAGCGCACGGACGAGCTGCGCGTCGCTGCCGAGAAAGCTCAACGCGAGGGTGACTTCGAGACCGCCAGCCGGCTCGCGTACGGCGAGATCCCGGCGCTGGAGAAGGAGCTGGCCCAGGCCCAGGCCGACGAGTC
>JACCXZ010000047.1 GCA_013696745.1 Nocardioidaceae bacterium
TTGGCGAACCTGCGGGCCAGCTCCGGACTGAAACTGCCCGACTGTTGCGCGCTGGACACCGCCCTGAGCACAGCCTCCACCCTGGCCACCTTCGATGACGACTTGGCCAAGGCGGCGCGCCAGCGCCACGTCACCGTCGCACCAGGCCGGGCACCCCAGCCGCCCAGCGCATGTCACTGACGATCGGCCTACGGGACCTCCACGTCGACGACCTCAAGGACCCGCTGCTCAACCGCCACTCCGGCCAGCAACTGTCGGAGCGCCGTGCGCTCCGGGTCACTAATGTAGGAGTCGTAGTGGGCGCGGGACTCGAAGGAAACAACGTGCACCTCGGACGTCCCCTCACGGGAACGCAGCCGTCGCTCGAGCCGCCCTTGATGACGTGACAGCAGAGGCAGCACCTGGTCCTCGTAGTCCCGGAAGGCGACAGCCGCCTCTGGAGGCACGTCCGCGATCAGTACCACGGTGAGTCTTTGGTTCCGGTCGGATGCAACGGGCTCAAGGTATGCGGGCGAGATCACGTCCGCCGCAGGATCCTCCTGCGGGACGTCAATCCCCTTCGGCGTCGGCATTGCCCGGCGTCAGGTGTGGTCGTCGTACAGGTTGGCGAGCGCGGCGCCGGTGGTTCCCATCCGCAAGCGCAACTCCGGCGGGGCGAGGACCTCGATGTCGGCACCGAGGCGGAGCAGGTGCCGGGCGGCGCCGTTGGGACTGCGTTCGAAGGTCAGGCGGAGGCGTGCCCAGCCGTGCACGTCGCGTTCTACGTCGGTCGGCAGGGGCAGTTTGGGGCACCCCTCGTCCAGGAGCGTGAGGAACGGTTCGGCTGCCTGAGCGACGCGGACGGTCACGAGGTACTCGGGAAGGGAGGCGAGGAAGGCTTGGCGGCGTTCGGCCCACGCGGCGGCGAGGTCGAAGGCCAGTGGTCGATTGAAGGGGATGTCGCGCACCTCGACGGTCTCGACGCGAGAGAGGCGGAAGAGCCGGTAGGGGCCTTCGCCGGTGCGCGGCACGTTGCCGAGCAGGTACCAGATAGACCCCTTGAGGATCAGGCCGAGTGGCTGGACGGTGACGTCGGTGCCCCGATACTGAAGCCTGACCTCAAGGGACTCCCACACCGCCCGTCCGATCTCGGTCAGCGCCGGGGTGTCGTCCGGCGGAACGAACCAGTGGGTCGGCTCGACGAGCAGCCGGTCGCGTACGACACGAGCGGCCGCCTCGGTCGATCGCTCCATCGCCGGAAGGAGTGCGCGGTCGGCGGCGGCAGCGTCGAACCCGAGCTGGTCGGCGATGGCAGGGACAACAGCGAACAGGACTCCTCGGGCCTCGACGGCATCGAGCCGCGGCAGCCCGGCGATGCGGTAGGCAGGATCGATCCGAATCCCTCCGTTGCGCCCGACCTCGGTGTAGATCGGCACGCCAGCCGCGCTCAGCGCTTCTACGTCACGGTAGATCGTGCGCACCGAGACCCCGAGCGCGTCCGCCAACTCCGTCGCGGAGGCACCTCCCCGCAGCTGGAGCCGCACCAACAGCTCGACCCGGCGGCTCGCACGCACAGATGAACTCTAGGCGCAAACGCTGACCTTTCCTGTCAGGGTTTGTCTCCCACCATGGGTCCTGCGCAACCAGCGCACCACCATCCCGAGAGGCGACCCTCATGTCCCACACCATCGTCAACCCCGCCGGCCTGCACGACCCGATCCCGTTCGGCTACAGCCACAGCGCCGCCATCCCGGCCGGCACAGGCCTGGTGCTCGTCTCTGGTCAGTACGGATCGGGCACCGACGGCACGGTCGTCTCGGCCGACTTTGCCGCGCAGGTGGGCCAGGCGTTCACGAACCTGGGCGTCGCCCTGGCCGCCCACGGGCTCGACCTCAGCCATGTTGTCCAACTCAGGACCTACGTGGTCGACCCCGACTTCGAGAAGCTCGGCGTCATCGGCCAGGCCGTGCAGCGCGCGCGAGGCGCCACCCCTCCCACGCAGACCGTGATCGGGGTCGCAGGTCTGGCCATGCCGGACATCCTCTTCGAGGTCGAAGCCGTCGCCACCCGTCCGTGAACAGGCAGGTCGACGATTCCGATGCTCAGGATGGTGACGATCGGCGTCTATGACTTTGACGGCGAGTCGTTCCTGCGACGACTCCGTGAAGCCGACGTCGCCCTGCTGCTAGACGTACGTCAGCGCCGTGGTGTCCGCGGACCCGACTACGCGTGGGCAAACTCGCTCCGGTTGCAGGAGGCCCTCGCTTTGGGCGGGATCGGATATGAGCACCACCCTGAACTCGCCCCGACCACCGAACTGCGTCAACTCCAGTACGCCGAGGACGACCGCCGCAGGGTCGGCAAGCGCTCGCGCCGCGAGCTCGCCGTCGAGTACACCCGCCGCTACACCACCGAAAGACTGGACAGCGCCGACCTCACGCAGATCGTGTCAGCGCTGTCGCGTCTTGGCACCGCAGCACTGTTCTGTGTCGAGCGCGACCCCGAGGCCTGCCACCGCTCGTTGATCGCCCAGCGGCTGGCCAAGCGGCACCGCGTCACCATCGAGCACCTGCGCCCCCTGTGACCCGGCGCCAACCTCGCCTGATTGGGCCACGCCTCCACCACCGGCATCAAAATGCCGGCCCGCAAGCCGATCCTTGACCGGGGAGCGCGGCCACAGCTGCGGATCGCTTGTGGAACGGCACCGAGCACGTATCGCGGGTAGTGTCGGACGAGCCGCAGGTCGGCAGGAGCGGCAGTGCCGCTGCGCGACAGAACCGGTGACAGATCAGGAAGTTGCTGGGTCCCCGCCATCATGTCGGCATCGACGGCGCGGGGCGTCGATGCGGAAGATCCGACTTCGCCGGCGTGTGCCATCCCGGCGAACGTGGTTCTCATAGCGGCTGCCGAGCTCTGCCGCGCCGAGCTTCTGGATCGCGGCAGCCGACCTTCCGTTGCGTTCGTC
>JACCXZ010000052.1 GCA_013696745.1 Nocardioidaceae bacterium
CCGGCCGGCCGGTCCACCGGCCCGCCCGAGGGCTCGTCCGAGCCGGTGTCGCGCGACCCTGCGGGGCCGCGCTCGTGCTGCGGCTCCTCGTCGAGCTGCTCACCTGGTATGTCGGTCATGGTTCCTCCTGCGGTAGGCGCCACCTACATGCGGCGCATCTCCAGATAACGCTTGATGTCAGGGATCGTGCGCACGAACAGCACTGCAGCCAGCGCAGTGACCACGCCGGTGACGGCGGTGGCGACAACTCCTACGTTTCTCATGGTCGACTCTCCTCTCGATTGTCTGGGTGCGCCGATGACGACGCGGACCCGGAGATGGGCTCGAGCTCGTCAGGGGCGAAGTAGAGATAGCGGCCGTACCAGTCGTGCAGGTCGGCTGCCGGGTCGTCGACCAGGACGACGGCCACGTGCGTCTCGCCGTCGACGTCGGAGTGCACGGCGGTCACCCGAGCGACCTGCCCGGTGAAGAACAGATCCTGAGCATCGGCGCGCCGTGACGGATGGACCCGCACGATGCTGCCGGCGCAGACTCGAACGCCGTTGATCAACACCTCGTCGGTCTCCGGTGACACGCTGCCGTCGACTGCGGGATCCCACCACGGCACCTCGTCGTCGAAGCCGAAGGAGTTCGCGAGGTCGACGTCCCCTGTATCGACGCCTACCAGTTCGACGTCGGCCAGGGCCTGTTCCAACGCATGCGGATCGCGCAGGACGCCGTGCATCTGCTGCAGCTCCTGCGGCGACAACGCGTCGCAGCGGTCGATGATCTCGGCCGCCCGGGCATCCGTTGCCCGAGCCGCGGCCTTCTCCTCGTCGGTGAGCGTCATGATCCGCAGCGTCAGGATCTCGTCGATCTCGGTGGAGTCGTACAACGCGCCCGCGCTCTGCGGCGCCAGCTCCGGGTGGTCGTAGAGGATGATCGGGGAGACGAGCAGCAGCGACCTGTCGCCCTCCGGCCCGGCCAGTACGGGCCAGCACCTGTGCTGAGCGCAGGCCGCGACCGCGCGCGCAGCCTCATCCGGCGGGTCCGTCATCGACAGGAACTCCGCCCCCTCGAGGGCCAGCAGCAGGTGCGCGCCGATGAACGAGGCGCTGATCGCGGTCTCCCTGTCGCCAGCGGCCCCGGTGGCGACGTTCTCGACCCGGACCGAGGCCTCGATGAGGTCACGAGCGCCACCGACGACCTCCGCGCGGATGCGCACCTGTCCTTGCAGCGGGCGACGGCTGCGCACGAGTCGTCCTACCTCGACCCCGGCCTCGTTCCGGATCGATTCGACATCCTGCCCGCCGGGCACGTCGACCGGTTCGACACGTGCCGCGGCGAGCTCGTCGAGCGACCATGGCCCGAGGATCACCTCCTGCTCGACGGCCTCGTCCCAGCTCAGCCAGCGCGATGCGCCGACGACGAGCTCGGGGACCTCTTCGAACTCACCCGCAGCGGTGACCTGCAGCGCCGAGCGCTTCTGCAGCTGGAGGAACCGGAGGTGGACAGTGATGGTGGGTTCGGCTGCGCGGCCGAGCGGGTCGATGAGGAACTCCGAAGCCAGCACCGGGTCCTCGCCGCAGCCGGCCTCGAGCGCTCCCGGCGGCCCGAGGACACCGAACTGCCATCGCGACTGGTTCTTGCTCGAACTGGCACGGTAGGGGTAGAGCAGGTACCCCTCGTACAGCACCGCATCGGCCACGGCACGAGCGTGCTCGACGTTCATGGCAGCACTCATGACAGGGACCGGTCCGAGTCGGGAAGCAGCGTGCGTAGCGTCTCTTCCCAGGTCGTCAGACCGTGCTCGGACTTGTACGCAGCGAGCGCCTCGATCACATCACGGTCCAGTCGCAGCCAACCGGTGCTCGGGAAGTAGTGGTCGATCAACTCGCGCCAGACGGCGATCGGCATGTCGTACCGCGCCTCGCGGTCCCAGGGGATCTGTTCGACGCCGAAGCCGCGCTCACCACGGGTGAAGACGGTGCCGGAGAACAGCAGCACGACGCTGACCGCCCCGTCGCGCAGGGCGTGCAGGTACTTCGATGCGGTGACGTCGAAGTCGTAGGTGCACGGCAGCGCCAGGTCCACCTCGGTGACACCGGTGAAGCCCTGCACCATGGCGCTGGACTGCATCCACATGAAGGGCTTGAGGGTGTCGTACCACCGCTCGCGGGTGCCGAACAGGGCGAGCATCCCGCGCTCCTCCTCCGGGGTGTACGACCGGCGCTGCGGCTCGATGCGCACCTGGGCGCGCAGCGCCATGGCATGGATGGGCTCGCCGGTGGCGTCCTCGATCCGCAGCCGAGCCGTCAGCTGCGGGGCAACGGCATACGGCTCGGCGAACAGGTCTATGACCGAGAAGGACAGCTCGCTCACCGGGATGCATCCTCTCGGGTGACCGGGTCGAGCGTGGGGGCCGGCTTACTGCGGCTCGTGACCATCGCGAAGAACGCGTCGATCCGTTCCCGGGCCTCCTTGCCACCGTCGAAGCCTCGCCACACGGACCGCAGCTGACCCACCAGCTCGTAGCAGGCGTCGATGGGCACCAGGTGGCAGCTGACGTCCCCACTACCCCGGCCCGGGGTGCGCACCAGCAGCGCCTCCACGTCCGGCACCAACAGATTCAGCTCGGGGTTCTCCGCAGCCACCGAGCTCCACGCGTCCATCGGCAGCTCGGACTCCGTCGCGCCCGCCGGGCCCGGATAGAAAGCGATCGTGCGGTTGAGCACGGAGTTGTGGAAAAAGAACGCGAGCCCGACCGGGATCTCCATCTGGTCCCACTGCCCTGGACCCAGGCGGAAGTCCGGGAACGAGAGGTAGCGGTCGGGCACCGCCCGGTAGCGCAGCTGCGCGCCCTCCGCCGTGAACAGCAGGTAGCACGGGCGGCACGTGCACATCAGCGAGCGCGCGTTCACGTCGACGCAGTGCTGGTGTGACTCGCCGATCGGGACGGTGCACATCTCGCACGTCTCGCCGGCCGGTGGCGGCGGTGGACGAGCCGCGATCCGACGCAGGAGGGACGTCGGCACGTTGCTCACGACGCCACCGCCGACGGCACAGCGATCGAGATGACGCCCTCGCGCACCAGCACCGGCAAAGGCTCCAGGTGCTCCTCGAGGCCGTCGAGGCCCGCGCCGGCCCGACGCACGTCGTAGTGCGACCGACAGGTCGGGCAGCGCAGCACACCACTGCCGACCGGGTCGCCCAGCCGGCGCTCCACCACGCCCCCGGCCAGGCTCCCTGCGCAGTGCGGGCAGCGGTCCCGGAAGCAGAAGATGTCCTTGCCGAGGCGGGTAGCGCACACGGTGAGGTCGTCCAGCTCGAATCCGGCCAGCTCGCCCGGTGTCAGTGACTCCAGCTCGGGGACAGCCACCCAGGTCCCTGGCCCCGCTGCCGCCGGCGCGTCGATTCGCGACCGCAACGAGTCGATGGAGATGACGGGTCCGGCCGCCTGGCCACCCGCGGTGGCTGAGGTGCCCTGGCTCTCCTCGACCTCGATGCGCGTCATCTCCGGTGCGGCCGCCTCGACAGCCCCCTCGACCGCGAGCTGCAGGGTGACCGATGAGGAGGGACAGCCGTCGCAGCTGCCGAGCAGCCGCAGCCGCACCACGCCGTCCTCCTCCACGCCCAGCAGCTCGACGTCACCCCCGTGCGTACCCAGGTACGGCCGGACGGTGTCCAGAGCCTGACGAACCCGTGTCTCCACGTCGTAGGGGTGCAGGTCGTGCACGAGCAGCAGGCTCGCCACCAGATCGTCGCCAGCGAGCGCGGCCAGTACCTGATCGTCCAGCCGACCGGATTCGTCCAGGATCTCCAGGACCCGGCCCAGACCCGCCCCGTAGAGGTCGGACACGCATCCGACGAGCTCCTCGGCACGGGCGCGTGCTGCCCCACCACCACCCGCACTTGCCTCGAGCAGTGTCTCGATCCGGTCGCCCGTGGCCCGCAGCCGGTCCGGCGGCTCCCATCCGTCCTCGTCGTTGTCCCTCGCGGCGTCCGGCGTCGGCCCCATGTCGCTCTACTCGCCGGTGACGGACTGGGTCGGGGAGTGCAGGGCCTCCAGTGTCTTGCCGTCGCCGAGGTACATGTGGACGCCGCAGGGCAGGCAGGGGTCGAAGCTGCGCACCGTCCGCATGATGTCGATGCCCTTGAAGTGCTCCCGGTCGTTCTCCTCGAAGATCGGCTGGCCCTGCACCGCGTCCTCGTAGGGTCCCGGGGTGCCGTAGGAGTCCCGGGGGCTCGCGTTCCACGGCGTCGGCGGGTACGGGTGGTAGTTGGCGATCTTGCCGTCGCGGATCACCAGGTGGTGGCTCAGCACGCCGCGAACCGCCTCGGTGAAACCGCAGCCGATACCCTCCTCCGGGACCTCGAACTTCGCCCAGGTCTTGGTGCGCCCGGCCCGGATCTCCACCAGCGCCTTCTCGGCGAAGTGCAGCGCGCAGGCCGCCGCGTAGGCCTGGAAGTACGTACGCGCCCGGTTGCGCTCGATCGTGTTGCTCCACTGGGGGATCTTCCACTCCAGCTCGACCGGGCCCTTCAGTGCTGTCTTCGGCAGGTTGATCTTGACGCTGCCGCCGGTCGACTGCACGTACCCGATGTCCACCAGGCCGGCCAGCGCCGTCACCCACAGCCGGGCCAGCGGGCCACCGCCGGTGTCCAGCGCGAGGTAGTCGGTGCCGTCGTACCAGCGCGGCGACATCACCCAGCTGTACTTGTTGTCGAGATCACGCTTCTGCGGCTTGGGGTTGGTGTGCTGGTTCCACGGGTGCCGACGGTCCACCGGGTTGCCCAGCGGGTCGTGGGTCACGAACGTCTCATGGTCCTCCCAGTCGTCGTAGTACGACGAGCCGAGCAGGATGCGGATGCCGAGGTTGATCTCCACCAGGTCGGTGGTCACCAGCTTGCCGTCGACCACGATGCCTGGGGTCACGTAC
>JACCXZ010000054.1 GCA_013696745.1 Nocardioidaceae bacterium
CGACCAGCTCGGCCTGGTCGACCACGCCTTCGGCGAGCGACTGGGCGGCGACGGACTGGTCGAGCCCGGCGCCGGTCGCGAGGTCGACTGTCTGCAGGACGCCGTGCACCGCGCGGCCAACCGCGGAACCGTAGCGGCCCTTGGTCCAGGGCGGCAGCTCGACGTCGCGGGCACCCTTGGACGCCCCGTCCGGAGGGGGGTCGGTGGCCAGCGCCACGGCTGGTTCGGTGCCCTCCAGCCCGGATGCGGTGATGGCGACGATCCGCCGGGTGGACTCCCGGACGGCCTCGATGGTGGTGGACCACTCCTGCCATGACAATGCTGGCCGCACAGACGGACCCGCGACCCCAACTCCAACCGCAACGGGCGCTCCCTCGAACGCCACCGCGCCGGCCGCAAGAGCCCCCACACCGGCGAGCAGCTTCGCGTTCGTCGCTGACCCACCGGGCTTGCGGTGCAACGACACCACCAGGTGGTCGCGCGCCCGCGTCGCCGCGACGTACAGCAGCCGGCGTCGTTCGTAGGCGTCCATCTGCTCGTCGATCGGCGCCAGCGCCTCGAAGTCGTTGGTCTGCACCCGCTTGCTCAGCTTGACCGCGTACCCGTCGTCGGACCACAGCACCTGCACGCCGCGACTGTCGCGCGGTGCAGCGCTCATGCCGGACATCACCACCATCGGGAACTCCAGGCCCTTCGCTGCGTGCACCGTCATCACCCGTACGGCGTCGACGTCGGTCTCCGGCAGCACCGCCTCGGCGACCCGGGCTGTCTCCTCGCCCTGGCGCGCGGCCCACGCGAGGTAGGCGCGCAGACCGCCGTGCTCGGTCTCCGACCACGCTCGCGCCTGGTCGACCACGAAGCGCAGCCGTCGCCAGGTGTCGCGGGCGCGCTCCGCGCCGACAGCGACCTCGATCATCCGCCGATCGGTCACCAGCCGTCCGAGCACCTCGCTGGGTGGGAGCCAGCGGGAGTCGTAGTGCAGGCGCTGCAGGTACGACAGGGCGCGGGCGACCGGGTGGTCGGCCCGCTCGGGCGGCACCGGCGCCAGGATGCTGAACGTGCTGGACGCCTGCTTCCAGGTCCACAGGTCGTCGTCACCGCACCCGAACAGCGGGGAGCGCAGCGCGGTCACGCAGGCCAGCAGGTCGCTCGGGTCGGCCACCGCGCGCACGGCGGCGAGCAGGTCGCGCACCTCGCGGGCCTGGTAGACCAGCGAGCTCGACTCGGCCCGGTAGCCGATGCCGGCCGCATCGAAGGCGTCCTCGAGGAACGGCAACGACGTGCGGGCGGGGACCAGCACGGCGATGTCGCTGAGCCGCAGCGGCCGGGAGTCGGCAGGGTCGCCGGTCGTCCAGCCGTCGTCGAGCGCCTGCCGGATGACGCCGGCGACATCGGCGGCCTCGCGCTCACGCAGGGTCGCCGCGTCGGGCTTGTCGTCGTGCTCGTCCGAACCCAGGAGTACGACCGCCGGGCCGGTGCCGGCGCCCTCACGGGTCGAGTCGAGCGGCACGTACGGCGGTTGCGCGTCCGGGGTCGCCTCGATGACCTGCTCGAACACGGTGTTGACCCAGTCGAGGACCGGCGCGGTGGTGCGGAAGTTGGAGCTCAGTGTCACCCCGTCGCCGACCCAGTCCTGCGCCCGCAGGTACGTCCGGATGTCGGCCCTGCGGAAGCGGTAGATGGACTGCTTCGGGTCGCCGACCACGAACAGCGACCCCGCCGGCACCCGGACGTCACGCCAGTCGTTGGCGCTCGCGTCGGCACCTCCCGCGATGCGGACCGCGATCTCGATCTGAATCGGGTCGGTGTCCTGGAACTCGTCGAGCAGCAGGCGCGCGTACTGCTCCTGCAGGTTGGCCCGCACGGACGCGTCGCGGCGCAGCAGGTCACGGGTGACGACCAGCAGGTCGTGGAACTCCAGGCGTCCCTCGGCGGTGCGGGCGCGGGCGGACTCGCGCACCCGGCCGGCGATCCAGTACGCCAGCGGGCGCAGGGTCGCCTCGGTGAACGCGCCGAGAACTGCGGCCATCTCGGCCTGCCATCCCTTGCAGTCCGCTTGGATCTCGGGGAGCGTGCCACCCCAGTTCGCGCGTTGGCCGTGGGCCCAGCTCAGCTCGGTGGCGGCGACGAGCCCGGCGAGCTGCGTCGTGGAGTCGTCCACGTCGGCGTACTGCTCGGCCCAGGCGCCCAGCGCGGCCAGTCGTGGCAGGAACTTGTCGGCCTCGTCGGTGCACTCGGCCGCACGGGCCGCGAGCGCATGCGCCCGCGCTGCCAGCTCCGTGACGTCGGGCAGGTCGGTGGGCGGCGGACCACCGGCGAGCACCCGCGTCTCGATCAGGTCCCAGTCGGACTGGAACGCCCGCGCCAGCGACCGCAGCTGCTCCAGACGCACGCTGGCAGCCAGCGCCAGGCGCACCTGCTCGGCGATGTCCTCGTCGTCGAGCAGCTCGCGCTGGGCCACCGACCAGCGTTCGTCGAAGGCCACCGATGAGCCCACCTCGTCGAGCACCTCGACCAGCGGCGGCAGCCCGGCCTCGATCGGGTGCATCGTCAGGATGCGTTGCGCGAAGGAGTGCAGGGTGCCGATGGCGGCGCCGTCGAGGTCCTCCAATGCGCCCGCCGCTCGGGTCTCCAGCTCGCTCGGGTCGCCACCTCCGGCCGCACGGCGTTCGCGACGCTCGGCCCGGTACGCACCCTCGAACTCGGCCCGCAGCCGGTCCCGCAGCTCGGCGCCGGCCTTCTCGGTGAACGTCACGGCGGCGACGTGGCGTAGCGGCACGCCGTCGTGCAGCACCAGGCGGGTCACCCGGCAGACCAGCGACTGGGTCTTGCCGGAGCCCGCGCCGGCGTCCACGAACAGGGTCGACCCGGTGTCGCGGACGATCCGCTCGCGCGCCGCGGCGTCGGTGAGGGTGCTCATGCGTCACCCTCCGACCCCAGGGCGCCGGGCAGCGACTCCGGGTCCACCAGGCGTACGAGGTCGCCCAGGGCCGGGTCGTGCCGCTTGCGCTCGTACTGGGTGCGCACCTCGCCGTGACCGAGGCCGTCGGGGTTGCAGTAGGCACAGCGGACCCAGCCGAAGTCTGGGGAGTCCGGAGCCTTCGCCGGGAACAGCCCGGTCGCGATGGACGCGACCAGGGTGCCGACCGTCTCGGCGTACCGCCGTTCCACGTCGTCGTCGAGGACGACCTCGATCCGATCACGCTTGCCGAGCCGGACGAACCAGTAGCCGGCCTCGGCACGATCGCCACCGAGCAGCTGGCGCGCGGCGTGCGCGTAGACCGGCAGCTGCAGCCGGGTGCCGGCCATCACCGGATCGTCCTTGAGGTCCTTGTACGACGAGGTGCCGCCGGTCTTGACGTCGGTGACGATCAGCGTGCCGTCGCGCGCCTCGTCGACCTTGTCGGCGCTGCCGCGCATCAGCACCGTGCCCTGCTCGACCGGGATGGCGACCGGATCGGCGCCGTGCAGCCCGAAGGCGAGCTCGCTGCTGCGCACCCGTGCACCGCGCTGCGCTCGTACCCGGTCGTCGTCGTCGAGCATCCACGTCAGGTCGGCCAGGATCCGAGCGCGTTCGTCGTCCCAGAGCCGCGCGTGGCCGGTGGTGCCGCGGCGCTCGTACTCGGTGGCGTTAGCGGTGGCGATCTCGAGCAGCCTGGCGCGCTGGGAGCCCGTCCACGGCTCGCCGTGACCGGGCAGCGCGTCGGCCTGCTCGGTGATGAAGTCGTCCATCGTCTGGTGCACGAGGTTGCCCACGTCGAGGGGGCTGATCGTGATGATCTCCTCCGGCTGCTCGACCGGCCGGACCCGCAGCAGCCGCTCGACGAGGTACGCATGGGGGCACTTCGCGTACGCCTCGAGCGCGGTCGGCGCGACCAGCCGCTG
>JACCXZ010000070.1 GCA_013696745.1 Nocardioidaceae bacterium
AGGGCGCTGCCGACGCTCTCTGTGCAGAATGTTGATGAGTCGCGCTCCGCCTCCGTAGAGCATGCAGACCTTGACGGTTACGTTGTGACCCCAAGGCAGGAGGATCGGCATGGATGCACGCGAGGTAGAGGTCATTCTGAGGCCGGTCGAGCTCGGTGACCTGGACGTGTTCTTCGATCAGCAGTTGGACCCCGAGGCGAACGCCATGGCTGCATTCACCTCCGCGGATCCCACCGACCGCGAAGCGTTCGACAACCACTGGCAACGAGTACTGAGCGACAACACGATCACAAATAGGACCATCCTGGCAGCGGACCATGTCGCGGGGCACGTCGCGGTGTACAAGGCCGATGACCTTGACGGACCGGAGGTCACCTACTGGATCGGGAAACGTTGGTGGGGCCGGGGAATCGCCACGCGTGCCGTGGAGCAACTTCTGGTCAAGGTCCCGACACGGCCACTGTATGGACGTTGCGCAGAGACGAATCCCGCTTCCGTCCGGGTGTTGCAGAAATGCGGCTTCAGGATGGTCGGCGAAGACGAAGGCTTCGCGAACGCGCACGGCAAGGTGGTTCGCGAAAACATCCTTCGACTTGATGGATAAGGCTGGCGCGATAGTGCCGGTTCTCGGGCGTCGTCACGAGCCCGTCGGGGTAGCTGGCATCACTGTTCCTGGCCGACTCGTGGCCGTGCCGCCATGGCGACTCCGCCAATGATTTCGGCGAGCTTCTTGGGCCGCGACCACATCGGCCAGTGGCTTGTTGGCAGGTTGATCCACGTCGCGTGGCGGAGTTCAGGCACGCCCGCGAGGAACGCCCAGTCGGCATGCTCGCGAGCGTACGACTGGTACTGCTCCGCGGTGAAGCCCGTGCAGATGAGCGTGCTCGGGATGTCACGCCGCGCGTCGTTGGTCAGCTCGAGCTCCTCGCGCAGGACGGCGCCGGGCACGGGAACAGCGCGCTGCCGGAACGTCTCTTTTTGCTCCTCAGTGAGTCCGTCGAGGTTCTCCTCCGCCTCGATCTCCTTCCAGACCATCGGCTTCTCGGGTTCCGCGAAGTCGGGGTCGAGGGCGCCCTTGCCGGCGGCGGTGTCGACGTAGACCATCGCCGCGATCCGCTCCGGCACACGGTCGCTCGCCGCATACCCGGAGAAGCCGGCGGCGCTGTGGACGACGAGCACGACGGGCGCGGGCGCCGCGCGAACGGCCTTAACGATCGCGTCAACGTGGTCGGAGAGCGTGATCCCCGAACGGTCCGCGTCGGCCGATTCCAGGCCGGGAAGCGTCAGCGCGGTGACGTCGTGGCCGTCCGCACGGAGGACGGCGGCTACCTCGTCCCACGCCCAGGCGCCCAGCCAGAACCCCGGCACAAGGATGATTGGTGCGTTCATCATCGACCGACTCTATCCCCGGCCAGGAGGTCGCTATTGATGGTTCCTCGCGGCGAGCGGTAGCGGCACCTCTATGACTGCTCCCGACTACCCGGGTCGCCCGACGGGGAAACACCACTTGAGGGCGAGGTACTCGCGGGTCGCGCTCGCAGTGAACGCTACGACCGCGAGCACATACCAGACGCGCAGCGGCAGCGCACTCTTCACCACTGCTGCGTAGGCGAAGAAGGCTACGCCGATGGCGTAGAACCAGTCGCCGAGCGCGTCTCGCCTCGGCCGGGTCTCGTCCATGCCGTCGCATAGTGCCGGATATCACCCGTCGACGCGCGCCGAAGCGCCTGAGGCAACCTTCCGGATGCTTCTATGGATGTCAATCGGGCTGGAGTAGCGGGTTTCGGACCAGCGTCTTGTGCACTTCGCGGGCGATGTAGCGCTTGAGGCAGCGGAACGCTTCCTTCTTCGTCTTGCCTTCGGCGATGCGTCGTTTCATGTACAGCTTGGTCTCCTCGTGAGTGGCCAACCGGGTGAGCGCGATCTGGTACAGCGCGGCGTTCGCGTCGCGATCGCCGCCGCGGTTGAGGCGGTGGCGTTGCTGCTTGCCGGAGGACGCATCCAGGGGCGCGGAGCCGGTGAGGTGGGCGAACGAGCCTTCCTCGGCGAGCCGTTCGGGGTTGTCGCCGGCGGTGACGAGCAGCGCCGCAGCGGTGTGCGTGCCGACACCGGTCTTGGCGACGAGCTCGGGGGCCGCGGCGGCCACCAGCCGGTCGAGCTGGATGTCGAGACGCGCGATCTGCTCGGACAGGTACTGGTGGCGGCGGGCCAGCTCACGCAGCGCGTAGCGGGTCGCATCGATCACCGTGCCTGGCTCATCGCCGATGCGGAACTTGGCCGCCACAGCGACGAGCTTGGCGATGCTCAACCCGCGCAGCCGGGCGCGCAGCTCCTCGGAAGCGGTCGTGACGAGCGCGGCCAGCTGGTTGGTCGTCATCGTGCGGTTCTTCACCGCAGACCGCCTGGTCACGCGTAGCACGCGGATCATCTCCACCGGCCCGTCACCGGTCTTGGGCACCGTGGTTGCCCGCCCTGATTGCACCGCCCGAGCGGCAGCTTCGGCGTCGATGGTGTCGGACTTGCCGTGCCGACGAGTCTTGCGGTCCGCACGGTCGACCTCGACCACCACCAAGCCTTGGGCGCGCAGCCAGCGCGACAGGCCCGCACCGTAGCTGCCGGTGCCCTCGACACCGACCTTGTCGATCACGCCGTACGCCGACGTCCAGTCGCGCAAGCGCGCGAACCCCACCGCATCGGTCGCGATCGCCAGCTCACCGAGGCGGCGGCCGAGCTGGTCCAATGCGACGCCGACGTGCACATCTTCGTGCGTGTCCACGCCGAGGGTGACGCGAACTTCTTCGTGTGGCACCGTAGCCATATCTGCTCCTGTCAGTGGATGACGGAAAGCAGCACGGCGAGGTCGCGCTCGGCGGACAGTACTGCGATGGGACTCGCGGTCAAGCTTCTATCAGGTCACGCTGACGCGGCCTCGCCAACTGCATTCACGCCAGTCCCAGCAGACGGACAGATCCAGAACAGGACACTCTCTCGAGGTCGGTAGCGGCTCGGGTCACGCCCGCTCGGACTGACGCTGACGAGATCCTCGCAGTAGCGGCTGTCGTCGAAGGCTCAGCGGGCCGTCGCGGAC
>JACCXZ010000080.1 GCA_013696745.1 Nocardioidaceae bacterium
GGCGTCGGCGCACCGCACGCCAGCACCTCACCCAGCAACGCCTGAACAGAATCGAACATGTGCCCAGCATCCCAGCCGGCACCGACAGTCCCGCCCGGCAAGCTCCGCCGCGTCCACATGCTGAGACACACATGAGAAAGCGGCCGAGCCGGCGGTCACCGTTTGGGAATCAGCCTTGCGGGGGATGCACAAGTAGGCTTCCGACGTGGCACGCTTCATCCTCCTCAACGGTGCACCCGCCGCCGGTAAGTCGACCATCGCTGAGTTGTACGTCAGGGACCACCCGCTGTCGCTCAATCTTGACATCGACAGAATCCGGACCTTGATCGGCTGCTGGGAACAGAACGCTGATCAGGCGGGGCTGATCGCGCGCCGGCTCGCGGTCGCCATGGCCGCTGAACAGCTCGCCGCCGGCCACGACGTTGTGATCCCTCAACTGGTCGGCCGGATGGGGTTCCTCGAAGAACTCGACGCACTTGCCGAAGCCAGCGGCTCTGCGCGCTATGAGTTCGTGCTCACCGCCCATCCGGTCACACTGATGGCGCGATTCGAGCAGCGCAGCGCGGAGGGTGCTCGTCCAGAGCACATAGCCGCACAACGATTGGTCGAACGCGGCGGCGGAGCTCGGCTTCTGCAGGCAACGTGCGAGCAGCTCGCTGACCTCACGAACCTGCGGCCACAAGCCGAAGAAGTCAACACCAGCGATCAAGACCCGGAAGGGTCCTACCGTCAGGTCATGGTTCACATCCACGCCAACGAGAAGCAGTAACCGATCGGCTCGCGGGCGTCGGGCTCCGCGTCAGCTTGGCGGCGCACTAACTGCGTCCGGCGAGGCGGCACCGGCCCTGTGCGGCAGGCCGTCGTCGACCAGTAGCTCGTAGTCCGCGGCCTGCGCCACATAGACGTGTCCCGCAGACTGCAAGCCCGTGGGCTGGTCGAGGGTTCCGGCGGTGATGCCGATCGTCGGTCGCTCCGGCGCGTCCCAGAAGAGGCTCGTCCCGCAGGTCGGGCAGAAGCCCCGTCGAGGGCGGGGGCCGTCCCCGGCAACCGTGAACCACCGCACCGAGTCGGGGGCGTTGACGATGACGTCGCCGCGTCGTGCGGACGTCATGGCGGCAGTGTGACCATGCCAGCGCCGGCAGTCGTTGCAGTGACAGATCAGCACGTCACGCAGAGGTCCTCGCACGACGTAGCTGATCTCGCCGCACAGACACCGTCCCGACGCCCTGCCATCGGCTACCGCCATGTCCGAAGCCTATCGGCACGTCCTGCAGTCAGCCCTCTGTCGGGCAGCTCGAGCGCCCGCGCGATCGCCATCCCGGGCCGGTAGGCCAGATGTGCGTACGTCGGCGCGTCCAGCACGCACAGGTCGGCACGGGCGCCGGGGCGCAGCACTCCGATGTCGTCACGTCGCAGGGCCAGTGCACCGCCGGCAGTGGCCGACCACAATGCCTGGGCAGGTGTCATCCCCATCTCCCGGACTGCCAGTGCGATCCCGAACGGCATCGACGAGGAGCAGCAGGTACCGGGGTTGCAGTCGCTGGCCAGTGCCACCGTGACACCGGCCGCGAGCAGCCTGGCCGCGTCGGGGTACGGCGAGCGGGTGCTGAACTCCACGCCCGGCAGCAGGGTCGCGACGGTCGCACCGCCGGCCAGCGCGTCCACGTCGGCGTCGGTGAGGTACGTGCAGTGGTCGACGCTGGCCGCGTCCAGCTCGACCGCGACCTGCACCCCGGGGCCAGGCCCGAGCTGGTTACCGTGCACGCGCAACCCCAGACCGGCGGCGGCGCACGCCCCGAGCACGGTCCGCGCCTCGTCGGCGTCGAAGGCGTGGGGACTGCCCGGTTCACAGAAGACGTCGCCCCACCGTGCGTACGGGCGGCAGGCGGCGAGCATCCCGCCGGTGACCAGCTCGATGTAGTCGTGCCGCGAGGCGGCCGCCGGCACGACGTGGGCGCCGAGGAAGGTCGTCTCCGGGGTCACCTCGGTGGCGAGTCGCAGCATGCGCACCTCGGTCGCCACGTCGAGGCCGTACCCACTCTTGACCTCGCACGTGGTCGTCCCCTGCGCACGTGCCTGTGCGATCCGCCTCGAGAGGAGCCCACGCAGCTCGTCCTCGCCGGCGGCGCGGGTCGCGGCGACCGTGGCGGCGATGCCTCCACCGTCGTAGGGCTCGCCGGCCATCCGGGCGGTGAACTCGACGGACCGGTCCCCGGCGAAGACCAGGTGGGTGTGGGAGTCGACGAACCCGGGGACGACGGCGGCACCGTCCAGGTCGATCGCCGTGTCCGCTGCCGGGTTCCGGGCCGCCGGTCCGAGCCAGGCGATCCGGCCGTCCTGCACCACCACCGCCGCATCTCGCAGGACGCCCAGCGCCGAGCCGTCCCCGACCTGTGGGTCGTTGGTGGTGAGCTCACCGATGCCGGTGACGAGGGTGACACTCAGCACAGCGCGCCGATCGCCGCGACGAGCATCGCACCCACGTCGCCCATCCGGTGCCTGCCCGCCCGCACCACCGGCTCGCCAGCGACGAGGACGGTGTCGACATCGGCGGCGGTGGCCGCGCTCAGCACCTGAGCGGGGGCCGCTCCGGCCGTACGCACGGTGTCGGTGCGCACGGTCACCAGGTCGGCACGCGCCCCCACCTCCAACCGTCCGGCATCCGGCCAGCCGAGGCCGGCGTGGTCGGTCGCGGCCGCGAGCAACGCCGCGGGCTCGAAGACGCCGCGCTGCAGCGTGCGCACCCGCTCGTGCATCTCGACCGCACGCATCTCCTCGAACACGTCGACCACCGCGTGCTGGTCGGTGCCCAGCGACAGTGGCACGCCGGCCGCTGCCAGTCGCGCTGCCGGACCGATCCCGTCGGCCAGGTCACGTTCGGTGGTCGGGCACAAGCACACTCGCGACCCGGAGGCCGCGATCGTGGACACGTCGGAGTCGGACAGGTGGGTGGCGTGCACCAGTGAGGTCATCGGAGCAAGCACGGCGTGCTCGGCGAGCAGCTGCACCGGTGAGCAGCCGTGGACCGCCTGGCAGGCGGCGTTCTCAGCCGGCTGCTCGGACACGTGCACGTGCAACGGCCGTCCGGCGGCGACCTCCACGACGCGCCGCAACGCGCTCGGCGGCACCGCCCGTACCGAGTGCGCAGCCACTCCGATCCGCAGTCCGGGCGCGTCCGCTAGGCCCGCGACCCGTACCGCCCAGGCGTCGGCGTCGGCGTCGGCGAACCGGCGCTGCTCCGGTGCCAGGGGCAGCTCCCCGGACTGGGAGAGCCCGCCGGTGAGGTAGCAGGTGTCGAGCAGGGTGAGCCGAATCCCGGCGTCGCGCGCTGCTTGGGCGAGGGCGTGCCCCATCACGTTCGGGTCGGCGTACGGCGCCCCGCACGGCTGGTGGTGGACGTAGTGGAACTCCGCCACGGTGGTGATGCCCGCCAGGGCCATCTCGGCGTAAGCGGCGCGCGCCAGGGCGAGGTAGCTGTCGGGGTCCAGTCGGGCGCTGATGTCGTACATCGCCTGACGCCAGGTCCAGAAGGTCCCGCCGACGTGGGTACGCCCGCGCAGCGCCCGGTGGAACGCGTGGCTGTGCGCGTTGGCCAGGCCGGGCAGGCCGAGCCCGGGCAACTGCTCGGCTCCGTCGCCCGGGTCGTCCGACACGACGCGCACCCACCGGCCGGCACGGACGCTCAGCGTGACGTCGCGGGCGACGCCTCCAGGCAGCCAGGCGTACGGCAGGTGGTACCGCTGGTCGACAACCTCAGCAGTCACTGATGGCCCTCTCCCATGGGGATCCGCACCCCGTGCTCACCGGCGGTAGCGGCAGCCTGGTCGTACCCGGCGTCCACGTGTCGGATCACACCCGTGCCCGGGTCGTTGGTCAGCACCCGCTCTGCCTTTTCGCCCGCCAGCGTGGTGCCGTCGACGACGACCACCTGACCGGCGTGGATCGAGCGGCCGATGCCGACGCCACCCCCGTGGTGGATGGAGACCCAGGTGGCACCGGAGGCGACGTTGACCATGCATTGAGCAGCGGCCAGTCGGCTATCGCGTCGGAACCGTCGCGCATCGCCTCGGTCTCGCGGTAGGGCGAGGCCACCGACCCGCAGTCGAGGTGGTCGCGTCCGATCGCCAACGGCGCGCTCAGCTCGCCTGCGGCCACCATGTCGTTGAACCGCAGGCCGGCCAGGTGCCGCTCCCCCATGCCGAGCCAGCAGATCCGGGCCGGCAGCCCCTGGAACGACACCCGTCGCTGGGCGGCGCGGATCCAGCGCTGCAGGTGGTCATCGTCGGGGAACAGGTCCAGCACCGCCCGGTCGGTGGCGGCGATGTCGGCCGGGTCGCCGGACAAGGCAGCCCAGCGGAAGGGTCCCTTGCCCGCACAGAACAGGGGCCGGATGTACGCCGGCACGAACCCTGGGTAGTCGAAGGCACGGCTGAAACCGCCCTCTCGGGCCTCGGCGCGCAGCGAGTTGCCGTAGTCGAACACCTCGGCGCCCGCGTCGGCGAAGCCGACCATCGCCTCGCAGTGCCGAGCCATGGATTCCCGTGCCGCCGTGGTGAAGCCGTCCGGATCCTCGGTACGCCGGGGAACCCAGTCGTCGAAGTCCACGCCGACCGGCAGGTACATGAGCGGGTCGTGGGCGGAGGTCTGGTCGGTGACCACGTCGATGTCGGCGCCTTCGGCGAGCAGCCGGGGGAAGACGTCGGCCGCGTTGCCGAGCAGCCCGACCGACAGCGCGGCGCGGTCCCGCTTGGCCTGCTCGAGCAGCGCCATGGCTTCGGCGAGGGAGTCTGCGCGTACGTCGAGGTAGCCGTGCTCGATCCGCCGCTCGATCCGGCTCGCGTCGACCTCGACGCACAGGCAGGCGCCACCGTTGAGGGTCACAGCCAGCGGCTGCGCACCGCCCATGCCACCAAGTCCGGCGGTCAGCGTGACGGTGCCGGCGAGCGTCCCGCCTTACCGCTTCGCGGCCACGGCGTCGAACGTCTCGTACGTGCCCTGCAGGATCCCCTGGGTGCCGATGTAGATCCACGAGCCGGCCGTCATCTGGCCGTACATCGTCAGCCCAGCCTGTTCGAGTCTGCGGAACTCCGGCCAGGTCGCCCAGTCGCCGACCAGGTTGGAGTTGGCGATGAGCACCCGTGGAGCCCACTCGTGGGTACGCATGACACCGACCGGTCGGCCGGACTGCACGAGCAGCGTTTCGTCGGCCTCGAGGTCGCGCAGCGTGCGGACCAGCGCGTGGTAGCTGGGCCAGTCGCGTGCCGCTTTGCCCGAGCCGCCGTAGACGACGAGCTCCTCGGGGTGCTCGGCCACCTGCGGGTCGAGGTTGTTCATCAGCATCCGCAGCGGGGCCTCGGTCTGCCAGCTCTTTGCGGACAGGGTGCCGCCGGTGGCCGCCCGGACGACGGGCGCGGCGGTCGAGGGGGCGGTCATGGGGTCGCTCGCAACTGCATGGCAAGAGAATGCCATTCCCGTCACGACCGCCGATGGTCCGGCTCAGGCCCGCGGCTGCTCCACCACGTGCGTGACCGGCAGGCCGGTCAGGTTCCTCAGCTGTGTCGGCAGGTGGCGGCGCAGCCACCGGGAGCGGCCCAGCGGCAGGGTCGAGACGATGATCTCGTCCGGCTTCTCACGCTCGAGGCTCAGCCGGACCGCTTCGAGCGGCTCCGGGTCGCCGACCTCGCCTGCTGCCTCGCCGCCGGCCTTGCTGATGTCGGCCAGGGCCCGGCCGAGGCGTTGGGAGGCCAGTGCGTACGCCCGCTCGGGCGTCTGGGCCGCGCCGTCCGTCTGCGAGGGTGTCGCGGGAACCACCACATGGAAGTGGCACTCGCCGGCCTCGAGGCGTTCCTTGACCGCGTTCAGCAGGGGTTCCC
>JACCXZ010000147.1 GCA_013696745.1 Nocardioidaceae bacterium
CGTACGAATTCCCGCTCGTCCTGTGGCCGCGAGGCTGTCCACTTCGAACCCGGTGTGGGGTTGAGCGGGATGAGGTTGACGTGCACCCATCCCCAGTCGCCGAAGGACGTCAGCACATCACCGAGCAGGTCGGCCCGCCAGGCCTGGTCGTTGATGTCCTTGATCAGTGCGTACTCGATCGAGACACGGCGCTTGGTCTGCTGCGCGTACTCCCACGCCGCCTGGACCGTCTCGGCCACGTCCCAACGGGTGTTGATCGGCACCAGCTCATTGCGCAGCTCGTCATCCGGGGCGTGCAGCGACAACGCCAGCGTCACCGGCAGGCCCTCGGTGGCGAGCTGTCGCATCCGGGGCACCAATCCGACCGTCGAGACGGTGACCCCACGCGCCGACATGCCCAGGCCCTCCGGCGCAGGCTGGACCAGGCGCCGGACCGCGCCGATCACCGCCCGGTAGTTCGCCATCGGCTCGCCCATGCCCATGAAGACGACGTTGGAGACACGTCCCGGACCGCCTGGCACCTCGTCCCGCACGAGTGCCCGCGCGCCGTCCAGCACCTGCTCGACGATCTCTGCGGCACTCATGTTGCGCTGCAGGCCGCCCTGGCCGGTGGCACAGAAGGGGCAGGCCATGCCACAGCCGGCCTGGCTCGAGACGCACATGGTGACCCGGCCCAGGTAGCGCATGAGCACGGACTCGACCAGAGCGCCGTCGAACAGCCGCCACAACGTCTTGCGGGTCCCGCCACGGTCGGCCTCCATGACACGCAGTGGCGTCATCAGTGCCGGCATCAGGTCAGCCACGAGCCTGTCCCGGCTGAGCGCGGGCAAATCGGTCATCTGTGCCGGGTCGTCGACCAGACGGCTGAAATAGTGGGTCGAGAGCTGCTTGGCCCGAAAGCCTGGTTCACCCAGCGCCTCGACCGCCTCCACCCGCTCGGCCAGCGTCAGGTCCGCGAGGTGGCGGGGTGGCTTGCGGCGGCCGACCGGCTCGTCGAAGACCAGCGGAAGGGTACGGGCGGGTTCGGCGTCAGGCATGGCGCCCCAGTCTCCCACGCACCGCGCTGCGAGGCGGAATCGCGCGTGCCGTCGTCAGGCTCCCCAGTTCCGGAAGAGGCGGGCGGAGCCGTCCGGCGAGATGTCGAGTGCCGCGACATCCGGCATCCGCATGTGCGTCCACGACTCGAGGTCCGGCTGATTCCCGGTCACATCGGCCACCAGCAGCGTCCAGGCGGTGCCGTGACCGACCAGGACGACGTCGCCGGCCGTCTGCGCGAGCAGCCCACGCACGGCGGCCACTACCCGCTGACGAGCCATCGTCAACGGCTCCCAGCCAAGCACCGGTACGCGATCGGGATCCGCGAAGGCCCGACGGACGGCGAGATGGAACTCTGCCGGGTCCTCCATCCAGACGGCGGTGCGTTCGGCCTCGCGCAGGTCCCGGACGGTCGTGACATCGGAGCCGGTCAACAACCGCGCCGTGGCCAGCACCTTGGGCTCCGGTGAGCTGAACCAGGTGCCGACAGGTTCGACGAGGCCACGCACATCGGCCACAGCATCGGCCGCCAGCTCCCACGCTGACGCGGGCAGGTCTGGCTCGATGACGGGCCGCCCGTGCCTGATCAGCGTCAGCCGCCTCATGCCACCGGCACGAGCAGGTACAACACCAGCCAGCAGACGGGAGCGACGACGAGCAGCGAGTCCAGTCGGTCCATCATCCCGCCGTGGCCGGGCAGCAGTGTGCCCATGTCCTTGATGCCCAGGTCGCGCTTGATGACCGACTCCCCCAGGTCGCCGATGGTGGCGACGGTCGCGACCACGACACCCAGCAGCAGCCCGACCCATACCGGACCGTCCAGGGTGTACACCACGGTGAGCCAGCCGGCGAGCATGCTGCCGAGCACCGACCCGGCAAAGCCTTCCCACGACTTCTTCGGGCTGATCCTGGGTGCCATCGGATGTTTGCCGAGCAGCGCTCCGGCAAGGTAACCGCCGGTGTCCGAGGCGATCGTCGTCACGACGAACACCACGATCCGCCCAGCCCAGTCGGCATCGGCGAGCATCAGGACGACGAAGGAACCGAGCAGCGGCACGTAGGCGGTGACGAACACGCCGGCGGTGGCGTCCCGGACGAACCCGTCGGCACCCTCGACGAGGCGGAACACCATGATGGCGATCAACGTCAACGCCATCGTTGCCGACAGGGCTTCAGCACCCCCGTAGTACGAGCCGAGCAGCATCGCCAGGCCGCCGACGTACACCGGCACCAGGGGCACCCGCACGGACGCTGTCCGCAGCGCCTTGCCGAGCTCCCACGTGCCGATGCCCCCGACAGCGAGCACGACGAGGAGGAAGGCCTCCTTCGCCACGAACAGCGAGGCGATGATGACCGCGCCGAGCCCGGCGCCGACAACAATGGCCGCCGTCAGGTTGCGGCCGGCCCGGCTCGGCTTGGGCGGTGCCGCAGACGCCGCACTGTCGGAGGGCATGGTGAACGAGCTGGATCGAGGAATCAGACCTCGATCAGCTCAGCCTCCTTGTTGCCCAACAGGTCGTCGATGGCGTCGACATGCTTCTTGGTCATGCCGTCCAGCCGCTTCTCGGCGCCGGTGACGTCGTCCTTGCCGACCTCACCGTCCTTCTCCAGCTTGTCCAGCCCCTGCTTGGCGTTGCGACGTACCCCGCGTACGGAGACACGGCCCTCCTCGGCCTTGGCGCGGGCCAGCTTGATGTACTCCCTGCGGCGGTCCTCGGTGAGCTCGGGGAGCACCACCCGGATCAGGTTGCCGTCGTTGCTGGGGTTCACGCCGAGGTCGGAGTCCCGGATCGCACGTTCGATGGCCGCGGTCGCACCGCTGTCGTACGCCTGGATCACCACGACCCGGGCCTCCGGCACCTGGAAGGACGCCAGTTGCTGCAACGGGGTCGGGGTCCCGTAGTACTCGGCGTTGATCTTGGCGAACATCGCGGGGTGTGCGCGGCCGGTACGGATGGCGGCGAACTCCTCGCGAGCGTGCTCGACGGCCTTGGCCATCCGCTGGTCGGCGTCACGCAGGGTCTCATCGATCACGGCGTCATCACTCCTGGGTACGTGGGCTGGCGCTGCAGCTCGGACAGGTCATCGACAGTCACGGGGCGTGCACGAGCGTGCCGATCTTCTCACCTCGCAGCACGCGCGCGATGTTGCCGTCCCCTGCCATCCCGAAGACGATCATCGGCAGCCGGTTCTCCATGCACAGGGCGAATGCGGCCGCGTCGACGACCCGCAGACCGAGTCGCAGCGCCTCGTCGAAGGTGATGTCGTCGAACCGGGTGGCGGCGGGATCGTGTCGCGGGTCGGAGGTGTAGACGCCGTCGACGCCGCTCTTGCTCATCAGCACGACGTCGGCCCTGACCTCCAGCGCACGCTGCGCGGCGACCGTGTCGGTGGAGAAGTACGGCAGGCCGGCACCAGCGCCGAAGATCACGACGCGGCCCTTCTCGAGGTGCCGGATCGCCCGACGCGGGATGTAGGGCTCAGCGACCTGGCCCATGGTGATCGCGGACTGCACGCGGGTCTCGACGCCTTGCTTCTCGCAGAAGTCCTGCAGCGCCAGGCAGTTCATAACGGTGCCGAGCATGCCCATGTAGTCAGCGCGTCCACGGTCCATTCCGCGCTGGGACAACTCGGCACCGCGGAAGAAGTTGCCTCCACCGACGACGATCGCCACCTGCACACCCGACCGGGCGACCTGGGCGATCTGCCAAGCCATGCTGGCCACCACGTCCGGGTCGATTCCGATCCTGCCGCCGCCGAAGACCTCACCGGACAACTTGAGCAGCACCCGGTCGTACGCACGGGCCGCCTGCGGATCCGCCATGGACGACGAGGCCGGCCCGGTCTCGACTGGTGTCACATTCACGGATCCGACCTCCTCGCTAGGCCCCGGTGCAGGGGCGGTGTCACTGGTGCTGCGTGCGCACGGCGCTCAACCGGCCCCGACCTCGAAGCGGGCGAACCGGGTGACGGTCACACCGGCCGCCTCGAGCTGGTCCTTGACCGTTGACTTGCTGTCCTTGACCGAGGCCTGTTCGAGCAGCACGACGTCCTTGAAGAAGCCGTTGACCCGACCCTCGACGATCCTGGGCAGGGCGCCCTCGGGCTTGCCCTCCTCCCGAGCTGTGGCCTCAGCGATCTCGCGCTCCTTAGCGACGATCTCGTCGGGCACATCGTCACGCGTGACGTACTGTGCGCGCATCGCGGCGATCTGCAGAGCCACGTCGCGCGCCGCAGAGGCGTCGGCACCGGAGTACTCGACGACGACACCGACCGCGGGCGGCAGGTCGCTGGCACGGCGGTGCAGGTAGGTCTCGACGGTGCCATCGAAGCTGGCCACCCGACCGAGCTCGATCTTTTCCCCGATGACCATCGCGAGGGCGGCGACCGTCTGCTCGACGGTCCTGCCGTCCAGCTCGGAGGCGAGGAAGGCGTCACGGTCCGCCGGCTTGACGGTGGCCGCGTGCTCGGCGAGCCTCTGCGCGACCGCACCGAACTGCTCGTTCTTGGCGACGAAGTCGGTCTCGGAGTTGAGCTCGACGAGCGATCCTCGGTCGGCGGCGACGAGGCCGGCGGTGGCGTGCCGCTCGGCTCCACGCTTGGCAGCCTTGGCGGCTCCCTTGACGCGCAGGAACTCGATCGCCTTCTCGAAGTCGCCGTCGGCCTCGGTCAGGGCCTTCTTGGCGTCCATCATGCCAGCGCCGGTCATGTCACGGAGCGTCTTGACGTCTGTGGCGGCAATGCTCGCCATCGTCTCGCCTTTCTCTTCACACGACCTCGCGGCCGCGAATCGTCGGGGGTTCCGACCGGGCGCGTACGGATCAACCCGGCGGGCCGCGCCGGGTCGAAATGATCGACCCGGCGCGAATCGGGTGCTGCTCAGGCCTTGGCATCCACGGTGGCGGACCCGGTCTCCGCGGCGATCGCCTCGGTGGTCTCGGCGTCTGTCACCCCGGTGGCTGCGGGACCCGCAGGGACCACCTCGGGATCCACCGCCGGGACCTCGGCCTCGACATCGGCCTGCGCCTCGGCGTCGCTGCTGGGGGCGCTGGCCTCGGACGGAGCCGCGAGCGCCTCGGGGTCAGGGACCGGAGCGTCGCTGACCTCAGCGGCGGCAACGGTGACCTCAGCGGTGGTCGCTTGCTCGGCTGCCTTGTCCGCCTCACCGCTGTAGAGCTCACGTTCCCACTCGGCGAGAGGCTCCTCGGCGCCGAGCTCCGTGCCTGGCGCCTCGTCGCCGCTCTTGGCGCCACCTCGGGACATCAGCCCCTCGGCCACGGCATCGGCTAGCACGCGGGTCAGCAACGTCACCGAGCGGATGGCGTCGTCGTTGCCCGGGATGGGGAAGTCGACGTCGTCGGGATCACAGTTGGTGTCGAGGATCGCGATGATCGGGATCTTGAGCTTCTTGGCCTCCTGCACGGCCAGGTGCTCCTTCTTGGTGTCGACGATCCACACAGCCGACGGTGTCTTGCCCATCTCACGGATGCCGCCGAGGCTGCGCTCAAGCTTGTCCCGCTCGCGCTTCATCTGCAGCAATTCCTTCTTCGTGCGCGCGGAGCCGGCCACATCGTCGAAGTCGACCTCGTCGAGCTCCTTGAGACGCTTGAGCCGCTCGTGCACCGTCTGGAAGTTGGTGAGCATGCCGCCCAGCCAGCGCTGGTTGACGTACGGCTGGCCCACCCGGGTCGCCTGCTCGGAGATGGCCTCCTGGGCCTGCTTCTTGGTGCCGACGAACAGCACGTTGCCGCCGCGGCCGACGGTCTGCTTGACGAACGCGAACGCGTTGTCGATGTAGGCCAGCGACTGCTGGAGGTCGATGATGTAGATGCCGTTGCGCTCGGTGAAGATGAAGCGCTTCATCTTCGGGTTCCAGCGACGGGTCTGGTGCCCGAAGTGGACGCCGCTCTCGAGCAACTGGCGCATCGTGACGACGGCCATGGTGGTACTCCTCGCTCGTGCACGCCGGTGGGCGTGCTGTGGTTGACGCATCGACAGTTGCCGATGCCCTTGCGTCCGGACGCGGACCCATCCCGGTCGACATCACGGTGTCGCATGGGGACCACGGGTCACGCCCACCCGGAGGTGGAAACGGGCGCGTGAAGTCATCTGCGCAAGGCAGGTGCTGAGGCCAGTGTAGAGCAGCCGCATCCCGGGCCCGAATTCAGATCGCCCGCCCTTCCGCTCCTGCCCCACGTGCCCCAACCGTCCCAGGTTTCCCAGGGTCCCCTGGTAAACCGCACTGCCCACGGGACGCCACCCATGGGCAGTGGGCACTAGCCGTGGGGAGTGCGACGCCTGCGAACCCCGGCGAGGAACTGCGCCAACCGGTCAGTGCACACCGGCCCAACCGGCTGCGATCGCGGTCACCATCCACAGAACGTTGCCGTCCACCCCCACGGCACCGGCACCGCGACAACCCTGCAGGCATGAAGATCCGCCATACCGTCCTCGCGTGCCTCACCGCGGTGCTGTTGCTGCTCGGCCTCAGCCTCGATGCCTTCGCCGACTCCCCCACGGCTGGCTCCCCCACGCGTGCGGAGGGCCAACAGTGGACGTGGCCCCTGCAGCCGGAACCGGACGTGGTGGCGTACTTCGACCCACCGGCGAGCCCTTACGGCCCCGGTCACCTCGGGGTGGATCTGCTCGGTTACCCCGGACAGTCCGTCCGAGCGACGGCCGCAGGAACGGTGTCCTTCGCCGGTCAGGTGGCCGGCAAGCCGGTGGTCGTCGTGGACCACGGTCGAGAGCGCTCGACGTACGAGCCGGTGGTGGCCGGTGTCCGTCGTGGCGATCAGGTGAGATCCGGTCAACCCATCGGCACGCTGGTCCTCACTGCGGGGCACTGCCTGCCCGGCGCCTGCCTGCACGTCGGGCGCAAGATCGGTGACACCTATCTGGATCCGTTGGAGCTGTTGGGCGGCGGCCCGGTGCGGCTGCTGCCTCGCCACCTGCCGATGCCAGCGCCCCGGTTCCCCGCTGCGTCGGTCCGGACCACCGAGCTGAGCCTGCCGCCGCCAGCCCTGACGCCGGGACCGGCAGCGATCTTGGCGTCGACGGTCGTCGCGGCCGTCATGAGCGGGCTCGAGGCCGCCGTCCCGACGCCGGAGTGACCTCACGGTCGGTCTGCCCCGGACAAGGATCTCAGGCGCGCGGGTGAGCCAGCGTGTACGCCTGACGCAGACGCTCGCTGCTGACGTGCGTGTAGATCTGCGTCGTCGCCAGGGAGGCATGGCCGAGGATCTCCTGCACGCTGCGCAGATCGGCTCCGCCCTCGAGCAGGTGGGTGGCTGCCGTGTGACGTAGCCCGTGCGGACCGAGGTCCGGCGCACCCGGTACGTCGGCCAGCCGGCGGTGTACCACCGTGCGGATCGCTCGCTGGTCGATGCGGCCTCCCTGCTGACCGAGGAACAGGGCCGCGCCGCTGCCTTCGCGTGCCAGGGACGGGCGTCCGACGCCGAGCCAGACGTCCAGGGCACGCGCCGCCGGGTTACCGAACGGCACCGACCGTTCGTTGCCGCCCTTGCCGTGGAGCCGCACGACGTTGCGTTCGCGATCGATATCGTCGACGTCGAGGCCGGCGACCTCGCCGACGCGGGCACCGCTGGCGTACAACAGCTCCAGCAGTGCGACGTCACGCAGACCTATCGGACCCTCACCCACCGCGGACCTGGTCGTGGCGTCGAGCAGCGCCCGAACCTCCTCCCGGGCGAGTGAGACCGGGAGGGTGTGGTGCTGCTTGGGTGAGGCGAGCATCGCTCCGGCGTCCTCGACCGCGCGTCCGGTACGTACCAACCACCGGGTGAAGACGCGCACCGCGGTGGCTCGCCGGGCAAGCGTGGTACGAGCCCGACCGCGGGTCTGCTGGTTGGCCAGCCAGCTGCGCAGCATCGGCAGCGTCAGGTCGAAGGGCCCTTGGGAGCCCATGGCCTGGGCGTGGGCGGCGAGTGATGCCAGATCGGTCAGATAGGCCCGGACGGTGTGCGCGGCCAGGTCGCGCTCACCGCACAGGTGGCGGCGATACTCAGCGAGCACGTCCGGCCACCCCTGCTGGGGGCTTGAACCTGGGTCAGCCATCCTCGCACCATGGGCCGTGCAGGTGGCGTCTTCAAGTCGGCGCGCCGTCGCGAGCACCTCGAGAGCGACGCAGCTGCTCATGCGCCGACCTGGTCAGCCGCCACCCGTCGTCGCTGCGCTCGGCGAGTCCGGACACGAGCAGGCCCGACAAGGTGCGCAGCGCCTCGTCGACGCTGAGCTCAGCCCGGGTGGCCACGGTGGCGACCCCCCAAGGGGCTCGAGGTTGGAGGACCTCCAGGACTGCCTGTGCGTCGTTGTCCAGGAGGTCAAGCATGCGCTCGGGACCGCGCCGCACCTCGGCAGTGTGTCGACCGATGGTGCCCACCGCCTCGAGCACCTCGTCGCCACGGGTGACCAACACGCTGCCACCCTCCCGCAACAGCTGGTGCACCCCCGCCGACGAGGACGACGTCACCGGTCCGGGGACTCCCATCGTCACCCGTCCGAGCCGACCCGCCCAGTTCAGTGTGTTGAGTGCGCCGCTGCGATGGGCCGCCTCCACGATCACCGCACCAGAGCTCAAGGCGGCGATGAGGCGGTTGCGGGCAAGGAAGCGCATCTTGGTCGGTGTCGAACCGGGTGCGACCTCGCTCAGGACGAGCCCGGTGTCGGCTATGCGGTCGAGCATGGCGCAGTGGGCACGTGGGTAGGCGACGTCGGCACCGGAGGCGAGCACTGCCACCGTCGGGCCGTCCATGGCCAGCGCTCCGCGGTGCGCAGCTGCGTCGATTCCGAAGGCAGCGCCCGACACGACGGTGAACCCGTGGCGCGCGCAGTGCGCGGCGAGGTCACCGGCGACCTGCGTGCCGTACGAGGTTGCGGCCCGGGCGCCGACGATTGCCACGGAGTCGGCTACGGCGGCGAGGTGCAGTGGCCCCCTGGCCCAGAGCCCGAGCGGTGAGCCGGCGAGCCGCTGCAGTGGCTCGACATGGCCGAGATCCTCTAGCTGCACGGCCCACTCCGCCGTGCCAGGGCATACCCAGCGCAGCGCGGACCGCTCGGCGCCGCTCGTCGAGATCGGGTGGCGTTCGAGCAGCTGCTCGGCGCGGCCGATGGCATGCTCGCGCAGTCGGGCCCGCCAGCGCTGCCCTGCGTCGCCGAGCGCGCAGTGCCCTTCGAGGACGACGTGACGGGTCTGCACCGCGCCGATCGCCTCCACGACGGCTGCCAGTCGCGGGTCACCCGGCTCAGTCATGAGCGACAGCTCGAGTCGTGCTCGGGCGTCCTCGAAGGTGCCGGTCGAGCGGTCCGTACCGGCGGCGGCGGCCAGTTGACCCTCCTCGCTCACGATCGACCGACAGCGTCGAGGTCGTCCGCGGGGCGCAGTGCCTGGCGTGTGTCACGTTCGCGCTGCCAAGAATCCAGCCGCAACGCCTCGGCGCCGTGCATGCCGGCCGCCATCTCGACGTCGCGGTCGTCGGGTTCGGCACGTCCGGCGAGGTCGGCCAACGTCCAGCACAACCGCAGGACTCGGTCCACACCACGGGCGCTGAGGCGTCCCTGGGCGAGCTGATCCTCCAGATCGGCCACCCGTCTGGCCCGCACCAGCCAACGGCTGCGCAGCGCCGAACCTGGGACCTCGGCGTTGCGCCGCCATCGGGTACCGCGGTAGCGGTGGGCCTGCCGTGCGCGGGCTTCTCGTACCCGGGCAGCCACGGTCGCGGTCGTCTCGGCCACGAGCAGGT
>JACCXZ010000148.1 GCA_013696745.1 Nocardioidaceae bacterium
TCCTGCTCGGCGGCCTGCTCGAGCGCCTGGTCTACCTGTCGATCGGGTTGTCGTTCATCCTCGCCTACATCGGCGTGAAGCTCGTCCTGCATGCGCTGCACGAGAACGAGCTGCCTTTCCTCAACGACGGCGAGCCCGTGCCGGTGTACGAGATCCCGTCACTGCTGAGCCTGGGCGTGATCGTCGTGACGCTGATCGTCACCGCAGTGGCGAGCCTGCTCAGCCCGAAGGGACGCGCGGTCGCCCGCAAGCTCGACGACCCGGAGGACGTGAGCGAGTCGGTGGAGCAGGGCGAGGCCGACGAGGTCACACCCGGCGATACACCGAGCCGCCCCTGACCGTGTACAGACCCACCGGGCGCCCGGACTGGCGCCGGCGGCAGTCGCCGCGTACCGTGCTCGGGTCACACCACCACACCCGATGGGTACGCCGAGTTCCGCTCGCCCTGAGACACCAGGAGCGGAAGTGGGGGAACCACGTTCGGACGGACGTCGTTGACGCTCCGTCCTCGGGGTGAAGCCGCAGAACTTGCGGCCGGGCACCTTCTAGCCCGAACCCGACAGCTCACCCCACAGGCGGCAGGAAGGAACAGTCATGTCCTCTCGTCATGTCCCCGGACCGTCGCGCGGCCGTGCCTCGCGCACGCTCCTCGCAACAGCGCTGTCTGCCGTAGTCCTCCTTCCCTGGGGGCACGGGGCGGCTGGCGCCGCCACCCAGGCCGCGATCCCGGAGGCGAGCATCTCCGAACGGGCCGCGACCGCCCACAAGTCCCAGTTCCCGAACATCAAGACCTGGAACCGGCTTGCCCAGTGCGAGTCCGGTCGCCGCTGGCACATCAACACCGGCAACGGCTACTACGGCGGTCTGCAGTTCTCGTCTCCCACCTGGCGCGGCTACGGCGGCGGCAAGTTCGCCAACTATGCGCACCGCGCCAGCAAGGTCGAGCAGATCAAGACCGCCCGCAAGGTGCGCCAGTCGCAGGGGTGGGGCGCCTGGCCGCACTGCTCCCAGAAGCTCGGCCTCGGCAAGCAGTGACGCAGACTGGTTGACCTCAGACCGGCAGGAAGCCGGCCGAGGCGACGAGGGTGTCGAAGCGGTGCGGTGCCAGCGGTGCGTCCTCGACGAGTCCGCCGTCGCCAGGAGCGCCCTCGGGGGCGTGCAGCATCGTGAGCTCCCCGCCACTGCGCCGCTCGGGCGTGCTGGTGACGAAGCCCACGTGGTACGCGCGCTGCCCGGGTCGGGCGAAGAAGTACAGTCCGCCCGGTGCGGCAGCGTCGAGACTGATCCGGCGACCGGCGTCCAGCTGGTCGCCGGCGTCACGAGGGACGCCGATCCCGTGTGCGCGGTGCACGAGGTGGACCAGTCCGGAGCAGTCCAGACCCCAGCCACTGAGTCCTCCCCAGAGGTAGCGCAGGCCGAGGAACTGGCGGGCCGAGGACACCAACGCATCGGCGTTCACCGACCCACCGGTGCGGCGCACCCTCGTCGACGGCAACCGCGCCGTACGTCCATCCGGCAGGGTCACCACGGCGTGGTCGGCCCCGCCCGCCACCAACGGGAGCATCGTGCCGTACGACAGGTCCATTGCTGCGCCGGTGTCCGGGATGCACTGCGCGATCAGTGCGGTGACCACGACCGCCTCGGTGGCCACGACCGCCTCGGTAGCCGCGGCTGTTGCGTCGGGCAGGACATGAGCCCGGCGGACCCAACCGGGGTAGCCCTCATCTTGTCCGTGCGGCTGCCACGGCAGGACCACCTGGCACCAGTCGCCGCGTTCGTCGACGATGCGCACCGGTTCGCCGAGCAGTGCTTGGGTGAGGATCAGCCCGTGTAGTCCCCGGCGGTCGTCGTCGGACAGGGTGGCGAAGGCGGCGGCGTCCGGCTGGTCTGCCACCGCGGGTGCGTCGACGTCGCGGGGGGCATCCGGTTCGGCCCAGACGGTGGCCACCCCCACGCCGATCACATGCTCGCTCACCGACGTATCTCCAGGCCCAGACCCGGCATGTCGGGCAACACCAGGAGGCCCCCCTCATAGCTCGGCCCGCCGACGACGGGCGCGGCAACGGCCCACCAGGCGGCGTCCAGGTCACTGACGGCCGTCGTGCCGAACGCGGCGGCAACACTGGCGGCCGCGCCGACGCCGACGTGCGTCTCCATCATCGAGCCGACCATGGTGCCCATCTCGTGGGCGCGCGCCAGCTCCAGCAGAGTGCGCGCGGGGACGATCCCGCCGGACTTGGCGAGCTTGACGTTGACGAGGTCTACGGCGCGTCGCTGGATGACCGTGATCAGGTCGCGGATCGAGAAGACCGACTCGTCGGCCATGACCGGAGTCCGCACCCGGTCGGTGACCCACGCCAACCCGTCGAGGTCCGCGGCCCTGACCGGTTGCTCGACGAGCTCGATGAAGGCGCTGGCGTCCTCGAGCTCGCTGATGACCCTGACCGCCTCGCGGGCGCTCCACCCCTGGTTGGCGTCCAGTCGCACGACCACGTCGGGCCCGACGGCCTCGCGGACCGCCAGCACACGGGTCACGTCGGCGGCGGCGTCGGTGCCAACCTTGAGCTTGAGGGTGGTGAAGCCCTCACCGATGCGGGCCCGGGCGACCTCGGGCAGCGTGTCGGCGTCGCCCGCGGACAGGGTGACGTCGGTGGGCACGCGCAGGGCAGATCCGCCGAGGAGCACCGGGAGCGGGACGCCGAGACGGCGCGCCACCAGGTCGTGCAGCGCCACGTCCAGGGCAGCGGTGGCGCCGGTGTTGCCGACGACCGCTGCCCGGATGTCGGTGCTGAGCGCGTGCAGGTCGTACGGATCGCGACCGACCAGCAGCCCCGTCAGTGGTCCCTCGATGCAGGCGCGCGCACCGGCCAGGCTGTCCCCGGTCACCGCCCACACCTGCGGTGCCTCGCCGACGCCGACCACGTCGTCGGCGTCCACCACCTCCACGAGCAGGGAGTCGACGGTCGTGGTGCGGCGCAGGGCGGTCACGAACGGCGTGTGCAGTGGCACGCTCACGTCGTGGCAGCGGACCTCACGGATCGTCACCGGGTCACCTGTCCGGCCTGGGTCCGGCGGTGGCTCCAGCACACACGGGCCACGTCGGCAACCAGCCGATGGCCCGCGCCCTCGTCGAGCGGGGCGCCGGTCAGGACGCACAGCACGAAGGGACGCTCGCCCACGGGGCGCACCAGTGCGACGTCGTGGCAGACGTCGTCGATCCAGCCGGTCTTGTGGGCGAGGTAGTTCCCGGCAGGGATTCCGGCAGCGATCCCGTCACGGTGCTCGCACGCCGCAAGCACCCGCTCGGTGGCGGCACACGTCGCGGGAGTGGCGACGTCGTGGCGCGCCACCGCCGTGAGCACCCGGGCCAGACCGTCTGCATCGACCTTGTTGCGGGCTCCATTCTCACTCCCCGGCAGGTCTTGGATGCCGCGGCGCACCCGGCACCCCACGGCACCGACGTCGTCGTACACGGCGTTGACAGCGTCCAACCCGAGAGTGTCGAGCAGCAGGTTGGTGGCAAGGTTGCTCGAGCGCACGATGGCGCGGCTACCCAGCCAGCGCAGTGTCGCCGTCCCGCCGAGGCGCTCCCAGGGCTCGTCGTCGTTGTCGTACTCCTGGGTGGTCTCGTAGGTCCGGCCTGGCACGACCGACCCGAGGACCGCGCGGACCTCGATCTCGTCGTCGAGCCGCAGCTCCCGTCGCTCGGCCGCCCGGTAGAGGGCGACCAGCAGCGGCAGCTTCATGGTGCTGGCGGCCGGGTGGACGTGTCCGGGCTCACGTGTCAGCCAGGCGACACCGTCCAGGCCACCCATCCACACCGAGACGACCGCGTCGTGCTCGGCGGCGAGCGCGTCGAGGAGGTCATCCGCGTCTGACACCCGGCCAGTCTAGGAGCGCCGGCTAAACCGTCAGCCGCCCAGGTCGCCGGGGTCCCGCACGAAGGTGCGGCTGGACGGGATCGCGCGGTTGTAGAACCAGGTCACGGCCCAGAGCACGATGCCGAGCACGAGCAGCACCCCGGCGATCTGGTACTGGGCTGAGTCTCGGCCGGACAGCGGCGTCACCAGGTACACGCACGAGATGACGCCGATGTACGGCAGCAGGGTCGGCGCACGGAAGTGTTCGGCGTTGGGCTTGACTCCGGTCGGGTCGTAGCCGGATCCGCCGTCCTGGCTCGCGTCCTCGCGCCGGAGCACGAGCACGGCGACATTGACGACCGCGAAGACGGCGAGCAACAGCAGTGCAGTGGTGTCACCGAGCGTGGTGGTGGCGTCCTCGCTCACGAATCCCACGCCGGTGATGAGACCGAACGCGATGGCGGTGGTGACGATGATCGCGACCCAGGGCGAACGTCGCACCGGGTGCACCCGGGCCATCGCTGGTGGCAGGATCGCCTGCTTGCTCATGCCGTACAGCAGCCGGCTGGCCATCAGCATGTTGATCAGGGCCGAGTTGGACACGGCGAAGACGGTGATGAACGGGAAGATCTGATCCATCGGCAGGCCCGGCGCACCGGCGCGGACCACCTCCAGCAGGGGGGTCTCGCTCTCGGCGAGCTCCCCGACCGGAACCAGGGCCACTGCGCAGATCGAGACCAGGACGTAGATCAGGCCGGTGATGCCCAGGCCGGTCAGCATGATCTTGGGGAAGATCCGCGAGGGCTCCTTGGTCTCCTCGGCCATGTTCACCGAGTCCTCGAACCCGACCATGGCGAAGAAGGCCAGCGAGGTCGCGGTGGTGACTGCCAGGAACACATTCTTGTCGCCGGGGGTGTCGAACGCGACGACGCGGCTCATGTCGACGTCGGGACCTGTGAAGGCGTAGAAGCCGATCAGGATGACGATCAGCAGACCGGTCAGCTCGATCATGGTGAGCACGACGTTCGCCTTGACGCTCTCGCCGATGCCCCGGAAGTTCACCGCGGCCACCAGCAGCATGAACCCCAACGCGATCAGGGTGATGGTCCCGGCGCCGATGTCCTCGGCACCGAAGCCGGCGGCGATGTTGGCGGCGAAGGCCCGCGACGCGGTCGAGGCGGACGTGATGCCCGAGCACATGACGGCGAAGGCGACCAGGAACGTGATGAAGTGGATGCCGAAGGCCTTGTGCGTGTACAGCGCGGCACCAGCTGCCTGAGGATATTTCGTGACCAGCTCCAGGTAGGAGAACGCGGTCACGGTCGCGACGGCGAAGGCGACCAGGAACGGCAGCCACGCCGCGCCACCGACCTCGTTCGCGACGTCACCCATTAGGGCGTACACGCCGGTGCCCAGGATGTCCCCGACGATGAACAGCAGCAGTAACTTGGGCCCCATCACCCGCTTGAGCTCGGGTTGGCTCTCCTGAGCGGGGCTGCTCTCCACGGACTGGCTCATCGCCGGTGTCCCTTCCTTGGGCCTTTCGGCAGACCCGGTCGCCTGGTCATTGGCCATACTGTCGCGGTGCGGCGGCACTGATCGCAAGGGCCGAGGCCGCGTGTCGCAACGCGCAGTCGCGGCTCACGGCGCGGGACGGATGTTCTGGTTGTGCGAGAAGACGTTGTCGGGGTCCCATTCCTGCTTCAGCGCCTGCAGCCGGGAGTAAGCCGTGGGACCGAACGCGTCGGCGACCCGGTCGGATCCCTCGTCGCCGATGAAGTTCAGGTAGCTGCGGCCGGTCGTCCACGGCTCCATCGCTGCCGCCGTCTCCTTGGTGTAGGCGATGTTGAGCTCGTCGTCGGCCGGGTCGGGCCACATCGAGAGGTAGTGGACGTTCCACGGAGCGGTGCGTTGCCCGAAGGCCGTTGCGTCGTCCGGGACCCGGGAGATCGCTCCGCCGCCAGGGATCAGGTTGATCTGGGTCAGCGGCGACACCGGCTGTGCGGCGCGCTCCACCAGGGCGTCGACCGCCTCGTCCGGGAGGTTGCCGAGGAAGTCCGCGGTCCAGTAGTTCCGCATGCCGCGAGGGCACGCCTCGTCGAGCATCTGCTGCAGGGCGACGTAGGGCATCGGTTGCACCATGCTGATGGCCGGGGGTCCGAACTCCAGAAGCGGGCCGAGCGCCTGATACCCGTCCGCGACCGGACCGACGTAGCAGGCCATCACGCCGAGCACCGGCTGACCGCGTACCGGCTCCGGAACGAAGTCCGCCGGCGGAGCGCAGATGAACGCCAGGCCGCCGCAGACCTCATCCGGCGCGCCGGCGATGAAGTCGCGGTAGAAGCGTACGACGTCGCCGGCCATGGCAGCCGGGTACATCAGCAGGCCGCCGAGCAGGATCGGCCCGACCTCGTGCAGTCGAAACGTGAATCGTGTGACCACCCCGAAGTTGCCGCCACCACCTCGCAGTCCCCAGAACAGCTCGGGGTTCTGGGTGTCGGAGGCGGTGACGAGGCGGCCGTCAGCGGTGGCGAGCTGGACCTCGAGCAGGCTGTCGCAGGTCAGTCCGAGCTTGCGCTCGATCCAGCCGCTGCCACTGCCCAAGGTGAGTCCCCCGACCCCGGTCGTCGAGATCCGTCCACCGGTGACGGCGAGGCCGGACTCCTGGGTGGCGGCGTCGACCTCGCCCCATGTGCAGCCACCGCCGACTCGGGCCGTCCGGCCGGTCGGATCCACGTCGACGGTCCGCAGACCACGCAGGTCGAGGCAGACACCACCGTCGACCACCGCCGCTCCGGTGACGGAGTGACCACCGCCGTACACCGATAGCGGCAGCTCCATGGTGCGCGCGTGGGTGATGACCGCCGCAACGTCGTCGCTGCTGTGGCAGCGGGCGATCACCGCCGGCGAGCGGTCGATCATCTGGTTGAACACGCCTCGGGCGACGTCGTAGCCCTCGTCGCCCGGACGCAAGACGGTCCCGCCGAAGTCGGCGATCGCGGTGGGGCTCTCCTGCACGTCTGTCATCGCTCTTCTCCTTCGGACCCTTGGATGCACGACCTTCGGCTGGATGCTCGACCCTCGGCACCGCCAGGTCAATGGCCCGTTCGAGCCATTACCCGTGCGTAGACGCGGTTCGGATCGGCGCAAGACGCGGACCGGTGCACATGCAGGTGGATGGGCTGGTCCACCCATTGCCTCCACGTAGTGCGAACGCATCCTGAACCACCAAGACACTGACCCAGCTCGAGTGGGCAGGGCGTGGATCGCGTACGAGCCGCGCGGGAACGCCACACCTACGAGTCGAGGGCGACCCGGTGGCGGTCGGTGGAACGCGGGAGCGTCGACGCGGCTGTACGCCCGGGCCACGCAGGTGCCGGTACTGGTGAGAAGGGTCACCAGCCGCGCTCGCGCCACTCCGCGAGGTGCGGTCGTTCCGCGCCGAGCGTGGTGTCGTCGCCGTGACCGGGGTAGACCCAGGTCTCGTCCGGGAGCCGCGCGAACACCTTGGCCTCCAGGTCGTCCATCAACGAGGTGAACTCATCCGGTCCCGGGGTCTTGCCAGGACCACCGGGAAACAGGCTGTCCCCGGTGAAGAGGTGTGGGTAGCCGTCTGGGTCGTCGTAGAGCAACCCGATCGAGCCGGGTGTGTGCCCGACGAGCTCGATCACCTGCAGCGCGCAGTCGCCGATGTTCAGCACCTCGCCGTCGCGCACGCAAACGTCGGTCGCGACCGGGATCGCTGCGGCATCGCGGTGCCCGGCCACGGTCTGGGCGCCGGTGGCGGAGACGATGTCCTCCAGCGCCTGCCAGTGGTCGGCGTGATGGTGCGTCGTGACGACCCGTGCGAGCGCGTCGGCACCGATCACCGACAGCAGGGTGTCCTCGTCGGCGGCCGCGTCGATCAGCAGCTGCTCGCCGGTGCCTCGGCAGCGCAGCAGGTAGGCGCTGTTGTCCATCGGACCGACGGAGACCTTGGTGACCATCAGGTGGGCGAGCTCGCGTACCTGAGGGGTCCCGCCCACATGGGTCCGACCGGTGTACGTCATGGAGGCACTCCTTCGTCGCAGGCTGCTCCTGACCACCGTATCCAGTCTGCCCCCTCCTGCGGGAAGTGATTGTCGGACCCGCTGGATAGCATCAGGGAAGTCCGGTGGACCCGGTCCCCCGCCGCCGTCCCCATGCCCGCGACAGTTCTGGAGCTGCCCTCGTGGCCGACCGTCTCATCGTGCGTGGAGCACGCGAGCACAACCTCAAGGACGTCTCGGTCGATCTGCCGCGCGACTCCCTGATCGTGTTCACGGGCCTGTCCGGCTCCGGCAAGTCGAGCCTGGCCTTCGACACGATCTTCGCCGAGGGCCAGCGCCGCTACGTCGAGTCGCTGTCGGCCTACGCACGACAGTTCCTCGGGCAGATGGACAAGCCCGATGTCGACTTCATCGAGGGTTTGAGCCCCGCGGTCTCGATCGACCAGAAGTCGACCTCCCGCAACCCGCGGTCGACGGTGGGCACGATCACCGAGGTCTACGACTACCTGCGGCTGCTGTTCGCCCGGGCGGGTCGCCCGCACTGCCCGATCTGCGGTGAGCCGATCTCCCGACAGACCCCTCAGCAGGTGGTCGACCGGGTGCTCGAGCTGGAGGAGGGCGCGCGCTTCCAGGTGCTGGCGCCCATCGTCCGCGGTCGCAAGGGGGAGTACCACGACCTGTTCCGCCAGCTGCAGACCCAAGGCTTCAGCCGGGTCCGGGTCAACGGCCAGACGCACGCGCTGTCCGAGCCGCCCACGCTGGACAAGCAGAAGAAGCACACGATCGAGGCGGTCATCGACCGGCTGAGCGTGCGGGCCTCGTCCAAGCGCCGGCTGACCGACTCGGTCGAGACTGCGCTCGGGCTCGCCGGGGGCATCGTGCTGCTCGACTTCGTCGACCGCGACGAGCACGACCCGCACCGCGAGCTGCGGTTCTCCGAGCACCTCGCCTGCCCCAACGACCACGACCTCGACACCGACGACCTCGAGCCCCGGTCGTTCTCCTTCAACTCCCCGTTCGGCGCCTGCGCGGTGTGCCACGGCCTGGGCACCCGGATGGAGGTCGACCCGGAGCTCGTTGTCCCGGACCCGGACAAGTCCATCACGGAGGGGGCGATCACGCCCTGGTCCGCCGCGCACGTCTCCGACTACTTCGGCCGGATGCTCGCTGCTCTGGCCGAGGACCTCGGCTTCTCGACCGACACGGCGTTCGTCGACCTCACCCCGACGATCCAGCGGGCGCTGCTGAACGGCCATGAGCAGAAGGTGCACGTCCGGTACAAGAACCGTTACGGCCGGGAGCGCTCGTACTGGACGACGTTCGAGGGTGTCATCCCCTACATCCAGCGTCGTCACGCCGAGGCCGAGTCCGACACCAGCAGGGAGCGTTTCGAGGGGTTCATGCGGGAGGTCGACTGCCCCGTCTGCCAGGGCACCCGGCTCAAGCCGGTGTCGTTGGGGGTCACTATCGAGTCGGTGAACGGCGGTGAGAAGAACATCGCGCAGGTGACCGAGCTGCCGATCGGGGAGGCGGCGGCCTACCTCGCCGACCTCGACATGTCACCGCGAGAGCGCCAGATCGGTGAACGGGTCCTCAAGGAGATCCAGGAGCGGCTGCGGTTCCTGCTGGACGTCGGCCTGGACTACCTCACCCTGGACCGGCCGTCGGGCTCGCTGTCCGGCGGCGAGGCACAGCGCATCCGGCTCGCCACGCAGATCGGCGCCGGCCTGGTGGGTGTGCTGTACGTCCTGGACGAGCCGTCCATCGGTCTGCACCAGCGAGACAACCACCGGCTGATCGACACTCTGGTACGCCTGCGGGACCTCGGCAACACGCTCATCGTCGTCGAGCACGACGAGGACACCATCCGCACCGCCGACTGGGTCGTCGACATCGGTCCCGGTGCCGGTGAGCACGGTGGCCAGGTGGTGCACTCCGGCTCGGTGGAGGGCTTGTTCGCGCACCCGGACTCGCTCACCGGGCAGTACCTCTCGGGTCGCCGGGAGATCCCGCTGCCCGATGTGCGCCGCCCCCTGGCCCCCGGCCGACAGGTGGTGGTCCGGGGTGCACGCGAGCACAACCTGCGTGACATCGATGTGGCCTTCCCCCTCGGGGTGTTCATCGCGGTCACCGGGGTGTCCGGGTCGGGCAAGTCCACCCTGGTGAACAACATCCTCTACAAGTCGCTGGCCAAGCGCGTCTACCACGCGCGCGACATCCCCGGGCGGCACAAGACGATCACCGGGGTCGACGAGATCGACAAGGTCATCCATGTCGACCAGTCACCGATCGGGCGCACACCGCGCTCCAACCCTGCCACCTACACCGGAGTGTGGGACCACGTGCGCAAGCTGTTCGCCCAGACACCAGAGGCCAAGGTGCGCGGCTACCAGCAGGGACGCTTCTCCTTCAACGTCAAGGGTGGGCGCTGTGAGGCGTGCTCGGGTGACGGCACGCTCAAGATCGAGATGAACTTCCTGCCGGACGTGTACGTCCCGTGCGAGGTCTGCCACGGCGCCCGCTACAACCGCGAGACGCTCGAGGTGCACTACAAGGGCAAGTCGGTGGCCGAGGTGCTCGACATGCCAATCGAGCAGGCGGTGGACTTCTTCGAGGCGATCCCGGCCATCTCTCGGCACCTCAAGACCCTTCTGGAGGTGGGCCTGGGCTACGTGCGGCTCGGGCAGCCGGCACCCACCCTGTCCGGCGGTGAGGCCCAGCGGGTCAAGCTCGCTTCGGAACTGCAGAAGCGGTCCACCGGTCGCACTCTGTACGTCCTCGACGAGCCCACCACGGGCCTGCACTTCGAGGACATCCGCAAGCTGCTCGGCGTGCTCGGCAGGCTGGTCGACCAGGGCAACACGGTGGTGGTCATCGAGCACAACCTCGACGTGATCAAGACCGCCGACTGGCTGATCGACATGGGCCCCGAAGGCGGCTCCGGCGGTGGAGCGGTCATCGTCGAGGGCACCCCCGAGCAGGTGGCGGCTCACCCGGGCAGCTACACCGGCACGTTCCTGCGACCGGTGCTGGAGGGTCGGACAGCCGCACGCACCAGAGCGGTCGTCGCGCCCTGACCGTCGTGAGACCAGGCGCGGTCGGACATCATGTCCGTACGCCGCGACGACCCGCCGGCCACGGACCCGAAGGACGGCCATGCCCGAGACAACGATCGATCACGCCGACGAGCACCCCGACCCGCCCTGTCACCACCTCGCCACCGGATGCGTCGACCGTCGCTGGCTGCTGCGTGGGGGAGCCGGCCTCGCTGCGGGTGCGGCGCTGGTGGCGTGCGGGGCCGACGGAGGCGCCTCGCCGACCGACACGGACGACAGTGACCCGGACGACGGCGGCGACAGCGGCGGTGGCGACGAGCCCACCGGCGGCGGTGACGCGACCCTCACCACGACGGCCGACGTGCCGGTCGGTGGCGGCTCGATCTTCGGCGACGCCGGCGTGGTCGTCACCCAGCCCGCCGAGGGCGAGTTCAAGGCGTTCAGCAGCGTGTGCACCCACCAGGGGTGCCAGGTCGCCGACGTCACCGAGACGATCAACTGTGACTGTCACGGCAGCCGTTTCTCCATCGAGGACGGTTCCGTGGTCGGTGGGCCGGCTCCGTCGGCACTTTCAGAGATACAGATCAACGTCGACGGAGACCAGATCAGCCTGGCCTGACGCAAGCACCCGGGCCGGACGAGGAGCTCAGTAGCCCGTGGGCGCGGTGAGGTAGGCAGTGGATTCCTTGCGCCACATGAAGACCAGCAGCGCGACGTACAGGGCCATGGTGACGAGGCCGAGGATCAGGAGGGTGGCCGGCTGGCTGCCGGTCAGCAGGCCGAGGACGCCGAGGGCAAGGCCCAGGACGGCCAGCACCGTCAGCACGATGCGTGCCCAGTTGGCCCCCTTGCGCAGGAAGACCGCGAGCACCACCCACAGCACGCCGAAGATCAGGAAGCCGATGACCGCCCCGACGATTCCCCCGGTGCGGGCGGCGTCCAGCTCCGCGCCGCTCAGGTCCGAGCCAGCCGATCCCTCGACCAGTTCGTCCAGCTGGA
>JACCXZ010000165.1 GCA_013696745.1 Nocardioidaceae bacterium
GCACTGCCGGTCGACGGCCTGTTCAGCGACCCAGCGTCTGGTTCCCGAGATCCTCTGGCAGCAACGCAGTCTGGCTCACCGACCACGGGCTCAGTGCCCACGGTGCCCGGCTGGCAAGTGTGCGGTAGTCGCTCCAGGTCACCCAGGTCCACTCGGCGACCTCGCTCGGGGCGGGTAGTGGATCGGTGTCGACCACGGCGACGAAGACCGGGCACACCTCGTGCTCGACCAACCCTTCGGGCGACACGGCCCGGTAGGTGAAGTCCGGCAGCGCGAGCTCGAGTGTCAGCGGGACCAGTCCGAGCTCTTCGGCGAGCCGTCGGTGTGCGGCCTCGGCCGGTCTCTCCTCAGGCTTCGGGTGGCCGCAGCACGAGTTGGTCCACACCCCACCCCAGGTCGGCTTCGCCGTCGCCCGACGAGTGGCGAGGAACCGACCATCCGTCCTGAAGACGTACACCGAGAACGCCAGGTGCAGCGGCGTTTCGGTGTCGTGGACCGAGGACTTGAGCATCGTCCCCACTGGTTGCCTCGCGTCGTCGAGCAGGACGACGTACTCCGCACTGGGGGTCTCCTGCACACTCATCGCCGCAGGGTAGCCGTGATCGTGGCACGGCAGCGAGATGCCCGAAGCGGTGTCGCATTGTGTGGCAGCCGGCAGACTCCCCATGGCAAATGCTCACCGCCCATGGGGTGCATCCCATGGGCGGTGCGGTTTCCCAGGGGACCCTGGTAAACCAGTGGCCAGTGAGACAGGTGAGGTGAGGGGGGCACCAGCGGCGATCAGCTCGTGGTGTCGGGCCACCTCGCCCAGGCGAAGCAGTACAGCCCGAAGGAGATGATGCCGAGAGCCACCACGGTCAGCAGGATCTTGCCGTACGGCTGCTCGAGCAAGGTCGCGAGGGCATCGTCGAGACCTCCGGCCTCTTGTGCGTCGTGGGTGGCCGCGGCGTACGTGAACAGGCCACCGACGATGGCGAGGGAGAAGCCCTTCGCGGCGTACCCGGCCTGTCCCGCCCGCCGGACGGCGTCTCCGGTGCTGCCGCTCATGGCGCCGACGGACAGGTCCTTCTCGAACCTCGTGGTCACCCCTTTGAACACCAGGTACACGCCGACACCGATCACGCCGAGGCCCACCGCTGCGACGATCAGCTGTCCGCCCGTCATGTTCATGACCTGCGCGCTGGTGGACTCCTCGTTGTTGCCGCCTCCGCTGGACTCACCGCGGGCCACGTTGAACGCGGACACCGCGAGGACGCCGTAGATGACGACCCGCCCCGCCGAGCCGATGCGCTTCCCGATCCGCTTGGCGCCGTCTTCGCGGGTGTGGCCGATCGCCGCCTCGATGGCCTGCCAGACGGCGAGGGCGACCAGGCCGGCGCCCACGGCCCACAGCAGACCGCGCCCGAGCGGTTGGTCGACCAGCTGCTTCAGCGCGCCGGTCTGGTCCGCCGAACCCCCACTGCCTCCGGACCACGCGAGCTGCAGTGCGGTCCATCCGATCAGCAGGTGCACGAGGCCGTACGCGATCAGCCCGGCCCGGACGCCGACCTCCAGCGTCGTGCTGTTGCGTGCCTGCGAGGCTGCCTCGCGTCCCTGTGTCGTGCCCTGACCCGCCATGCCGCCTCCTGTGTGTGACTGCACTCTGACGCGCGATCACCGGTCGAGCAAGCCTGCCGGTGGCGACCCGTTGAGCACTGCGCCCAGATGAGGGCGTTCCGGCCGTCTTCGCCGATTCGGTGACGCATGGGGGTACGATCGTTATCCTTTCGTGATCGGTGCCGGACGGCGCGGCCGTACGCGTGGACGATGGCGGCGCTGGGATGGCCGCGGAGGACTCGTGTGGTGAAAATCTTCGTCATCGGTGCCACTGGGGTGATGGGCCGCTCGGTGGTCCGAGCCCTGCACGGCGCCGGCCACAGCGTGGTGGGTCTTGCGCAGAACGAGGCCAAGGCGGAGCTGCTCGCCGGGATCGACGTGCAACCTGTGCGGGGCGACCTGTTCGACGTCTCGTTGCTTGCCGAGGCGTTCGAGGGTTGCGATGTGGTGTGCAACATGGCCACGCACGTGCCGGTCGGGTTGGCCGGGATGCGTCCGGGTGCCTGGAAGGCCAGCGACAGGATTCGCTCCGAGGGGGCGAGGATCGTCTCGTCGGCGGCTCGGCTGGCCTCCGTCAGCCGGCTGATCCAGGAAAGCGTGTCCGTGTTGTACGCCGATGCGGGCGACCAGTGGATCGACGAGGCGAGTCCGGTGGCCGTCAACCGGGCCACCGAGCCGGTGGTGCTCGCGGAGACCTCGGCCGAGGACTTCCGCGCACCGGGGTTCGAGTCGGTGGTGCTGCGTTTCGGTGCGATCATCGGCGATGACGGGCTCACCCGATGGCGTCTGGATCGTGCCCGGCACGGTCAGCCGGTCGGCCTCGGGGCGCCGAGCGCATGGACCCATCTCGTGCACGCCGACGACATCGGTTCGGGTGTGCTGGCGGCGCTGTCCGCGCCGTCGGGCACCTACAACGTCGGTGCGGAGCCGGTTCAGCGAGCAACGCTGACCTGCGGGTTCGCCCAGGCCGTCGGTCGTACGGATGTCGGCTTCATGTCCCGTCTGGTCCAGCGCCTCGGCGGTGAGCGACTCGAGCCGTTGACGCGATCGCAGCGGGTGTCGTCCTCACGGCTCACCCAGGTAGCCGCCTGGAAGCCCGAGCAGCCGGAGTTCAGTGCCGAGTGGCTGACCGAGCTGGTGTCGTGACGATGGAGGGGGATGACGGACCGGATCCGGGTGACGCGACACTGGACCGCCGCCGCCGGTTGCTCGCCATGGGTAGCGTGCCGGCCGACGAGGCCAGCGACGAGACGGATCAGGGCTGGGGCGATGGCGGAGATCCGCGCGCTGCGGACCTGGCGGTTGAGGCGCGGCTACGCCGCGAGGTGCCGCCCCACCACGGCGGCTGAGGCGACGGGGTCAGGACGTCTGCTGCTCGAGGAGGAGGGTGAGCTGGCTGGTCACCGACGCCTCGGCGAGGCGCAGGGCGGTCGACTCGTCGACCGCGAGCAGCACCGGCTGCCCGGTGCCCGGCGCGACCGTGCCGGTCTCGCCGTCGGGAAGCGCCACCACATGGACGCGCGAAGCCACGACTGACGCCTCCCCGGCACCCATGAGATCAGCCGCGACGACACTGACCTCGTCGCCCGGGCGCGCCGCGGCCGTGGCGGCTGGGTCGATCACCCGGATCGTCGCCAGGACTGTCTCCGGCGGATGGCCCGCCAGCAGAGAGGGGGCGAGGACCGCAGTGTCGGTGAGCACCTGTCCCGCCCGCAGCGGGCCGGCAACCACCCGCCCCAGCGGGACCGCGCCGGTCGCGACGGCACCGGAGGGCAGCAGGTCGGGTGAGACGTCGAGCGCAGAGACGTCCTGCGCACGCAGCACATGGCCGGCCGGCAGGTCCGCCGCCACGACGACCGCGCGCACAGTCGGCGCCTCCGCCGGCCGGGCTGCGGCAATCGTGCCTGCGACGGCAGCGGCGGCGAGCACAGCGGCGATGGGGCGTCGACGCATCGCGAACGCGCGTCGCACGGCGTCCCGGCGCCGGCGCCACGGAGGGGCTGCTGGTCGAGCTGGCGCCGTGGCCGCTGCTGGTGGATCAAACCTCATACCGTGACCGTAGGCGCCGGATCGAGCAGTGGTGCCCGTCGTCCACAGGGCGGCTCAGGCCGCAGACCCCTTGTCCGCACCGGCAGTTGACGAGGTGGACGGGCTCGGGCCGCTGGTGGCGCCGACCGGGGACCCGGAGGTCTGCGAGCCGGAGCCCTTCGAATCCTTCGTCGAGCCGGTGTCCTTCGATGAGCCGGACTCCTTCGAGTCGGAGTCCTTGGATCCGGACTCCTTCGAGTCGGAGTCCTTGGATCCGGTGTCCTTGGAGGAGGATCCGGCGTCCTTGTCACCCGATTCCCCGGATTCGGACTGCGGACCACGGCTGTCGTTGCGGTAGAAGCCGGATCCCTTGAACACGACGCCCACGGCACTGAACACCTTGCGCAGCGTCCCGTCGCACTGCGGGCAGTCGGTCAATGCGGGATCGGAGAAGCTCTGCCGTGCCTCGTGTGGATGCGTGCACTCGGTGCAGACGTACTGGTAGGTGGGCACGTGCTCTCTTCTCGTGGTGCGGATGTCCACCAGCCATTGTGCACGTGTGCACCAGTCGGGACGAAACACGGCACCGTTGGTCACGTACGATGACGGTTCGACTTTTCCCTCTCGTGTTGGAGACCCGTACCCGTGACCGAGTGGCTCCTGCTGCTCCTCGCCTTTCTTCTCGTCCTCGCGTGCGGCGTCTGTGTCGCCGCTGAGTTCTCGTTCGTCACCGTCGACCGCAGCGTGGTCGACCGGGCCGTCGAGCAGGGCCAGGCCGGCGCGGCCGGCGTGCAGAAGGCGCTGTCCACCCTCTCGACCCAGCTCTCCGGTGCCCAGCTCGGTATCACGCTGACCAACCTGGCCATCGGGTTCCTGGCCGAGCCGGCGCTGGCCGCGCTGCTACGCGGCCCACTCACCGACCTCGGCCTGCCCGACGGTGCCGTGCGGCCGACGGCGCTCGCGCTGGCGCTGTTCCTCAGCACCATGGTCACCATGATGCTCGGGGAACTCGTTCCCAAGAACCTCGCGATCGCCGCGCCGATGGCAACTGCCCGGGCGACGCAGGCTCCGCAGCGCGCGTTCACGAAGTCGATGGCTCTGCTGATCCGCAACCTCAACGGCACCGCCAACCGCGTGCTGCACCGGCTCGGCGTGGAGCCCCAGGAGGAGCTGCGCTCCACCCGGTCACCCGAGGAGCTCGCCTCGCTGGTCCGCCGCTCGGCGCAGGAGGGTGTCCTGCACGGCACGACCGCCTCGCTGGTCGCGCGCAGCATCGCCTTCGGCGAACGCACAGCCGCCGACGTCAAGACGCCGCGCGTGCGCGTGCGTTACGTGGAGGAGCGCGAGCCCGTCCTCGCGGTGATCGAGGCCGCGCGGGAGACCGGCCACTCGCGCTTCCCCGTGATCGGTCGCGGGCTCGACGACGTGGTCGGGGTGGTGCACGTCAAGCAGGCGGTGGCAATCGACTTCGACCGGCGCCGTAGCACGCGCGTCGGGACTGTCTGCTCGCCCGCCACGATCGTCCCCGCCAGCATCGAGCTCGACCCGTTGCTGGTCCAGCTGCGCGAGCAGCGCATGCAGATGGCGGTCGTGGTCGACGAGTACGGCGGCAACGACGGCGTGGTCACGCTCGAGGACCTGGTCGAGGAGCTCGTCGGTGACATCGCCGACGAGTTCGACCGTGACCCCTCCTCGAGCAGGCAGCGCAGCGACGGTGGATGGTCGCTGTCAGGGCTGCTGCGTCCTGACGAGATAGCGGAGAACACGGGTCTGGCGCTGGTGGAGCACGACGACTACGAGACTGTCGCCGGCCTGGTCGTCCAACAGCTCGGTCGGCTCGCCCGTACCGGTGACGAGATCGTCGTCGACGCCACCAAGCCCGGCGAGCACGACGGTGCGACCGCGTCCGGGCAGGTGCGGGTGAGTATCGCCGTCGAGCGCACAGAGGGCCGCCGCGTCGACCGGGTGCTGCTGCGCGAGGTGCATCCGGACGACGCGCCGGACCGGGCCGGCACCGGCGCCGGTGAGGAGCCGACCTGATGGACAACCTCGTCTTCGGCATCGCCCTGACCTTTGTGCTGCTCGGGCTCAACGCGCTGTTCGTCGGTGCGGAGTTCGCGCTGATCTCGGCCCGGCGGACCCAGATCGAGCCCTGGGCCGCCGAGGGGTCGCGTCCGGCCCGCCTCACGCTGCGGGCGATGGAGCAGGTCAGTCTGGTGATGGCGGCAGCACAGCTCGGCATCACCATCTGCACGTTGCTCCTGGGCGCCATCAGTGAGCCGGTCATCGCGCACCTGATGGAACCGGTCTTCGAGCTCGTCCGGATGCCGGACGTCCTCGTGCACCCGGTGGCGTTCGTGCTCGCCACCGCCCTCATCGTCTACGCGCACGTGGTGTTCGGCGAGATGGTCCCCAAGAACATCGCGCTGGCGGCATCCGAGCGCTCCGCGCTGTTCCTCGGGCCGTTCATGCTCGGCGTGGTCTTCGTCCTCAAGCCGTTCGTGGTCCTGCTCAACGCGATGGCCAACGCGATGCTGCGGCTGATCCGCATCGAGCCGCAGGACGAGGTGACGTCGTCCTTCACCCACGACGAGGTCGCCGGGATGGTCGAGGAGTCCCGCCGCGAGGGTCTGCTGGACGCCGACGAGTACGACCTGCTCTCCGGCGCCCTGTACTTCTACGCCGGGACGATCGAACGGGTGCTGCTGCCCCTCGATGACTTGGTGAGCATCGAGATGGGCGCTGCATCCGGGGAGGTCGAGGCGGCGTGCGCCCGTACCGGATACTCACGCTTCCCGGTACGCCAGCAGGGCAAGCCCGAAGACGGCCCAGGGAACGATGCCGAGCTGATCGGCTACCTGCACGTCAAGGACGTGCTGTCCACCACGCCCGAGCAGCTGCGCCAGCCGGTGCAGGCCAAGTGGGTCCGCTCGTTGGCCACGGTCCGGGCCGGCACCTCCCTGTATGACGCGCTGCGCGCGATGCAGGTGCGCGACAGCCACATCGCGCGGGTCGCCGACGACGAGGGACGGGTGCTCGGCGTCATCATGCTGGAGGACGTGCTGGAGGAACTGGTCGGCGAGGTGGCGGAGCGGGACGGCACACGGGCGCCGCGACCGACGCGCCGGACGTCGGACCCGCTCGGGGCACAGTGACCCGGTGCGCCGGCCTTGGAACATCCTGATCTACCTGTCCATCGTCCTCGTGATCGTGCTGGTAGCGGCGTCGCTCTTCGCCGTGGTGACCGTGCGGCGTCCCTTCCCCCAGACCGGCGGTGAGATCGAGGTGCCGGGTCTGGCCGCCGACGTCCGCGTCGTGCGCGACGAGCACGGGATACCGCAGGTCTACGCCGACCATGCCACCGACCTGTTCCGCGCACAGGGATTCGTGCACGCCCAGGACCGGTTCTACGAGATGGACTTCCGCCGGCACGTCACCGCCGGCCGGTTGGCCGAGCTGGTCGGGGACAGCGCGCTGGAGACCGACATGTTCATCCGTACCCTCGGCTGGCGGGACACCGCCGAGGCCGAGTTGGCGATGCTCGACCCGGAGACACGGCGCTACCTGCAGGCCTACGCCGACGGCGTGAACGCCTACATCGGTGACCGCAGTGCGGGTGAGCTGTCCCTCGAGTACTCCGTCCTGGCGCTGACCGGCCCGGACTACGTCCCCGAGGAATGGACGCCGGTGGACTCGGTGGCGTGGCTCAAGGCGCTGGCCTGGGACCTGCGCGGCAACACGAGCCAGGAGATCGACCGGACGCTCGCCCTGGATCTGCTCGAGCGCGAGCAGGTGGAGGAGCTGTACCCCGACTACCCCTACGAGCAGCACGAACCGATCGTCACTGCGGGTCGGGTGCGTGGCGGCCTCTTCCAGCAGGGTCCCGGTCCGGTGCAGCGCGCAGCACCGACCGGTCGGCCGGCCCGGGAACCGGAGGGTGACCTGCGCGGGCTGCGCAGTCTGCGCGACGTGGTGGACGACCTGCCGCAGCTGCTCGGTACGGAGGAGGGGATCGGTTCCAACTCCTGGGTGGCCTCCGGGGACCGCACAGCCAGCGGCGCACCGATCCTGGCCAACGACCCCCATCTCGAGCAGTCGATGCCGTCGGTCTGGTACCAGATGGGATTGCACTGCAACGAGCGCACCGAGCAGTGCCCGTTCGACGTCGCCGGCTTCACGTTCGCCGGTCTGCCCGGAGTGGTGATCGGGCACAACCAGTCGATCGCCTGGGGTCTGACCACCATGTATCCCGACGTGAGCGACCTGTACCTCGAGCGGGTGGACGACGAGGCGGGGACCTACCTCTACGACGGGCAGCAGGTTGAGCTGGAAACCCGGACCGAGCAGTTCCGCATCGCCGGTGAGGAGGATCCGGTGGCCATCGAGGTACGGTCCACCCGGCACGGGCCGATCCTGTCCGACCTCGACCTCGATCTCGCCCCACCCATCGCCGCCGTCGGGGACAGGGTGGAGCTGACCCCCGCGACCGAGCCAGCCGACGGTGACGGGTACGCGGTGTCGCTGCGCTGGACGGCGTCGGAGCCCGGTCGCACGATGGACGCGCTGATCGGGATAGACAAGGCCCGCAGCTGGAACGAGTTCCGGCAGGCAGCCCGGCTGATGGATGCACCGTCACAGAACCTCGTCTACGCCGACGTCGAGGGCCGGATCGGGTACCAGGCACCCGGACGGGTGCCGATCCGGGCGCCCGGTCACAGCGGCCGCTGGCCGGTGCCCGGCTGGAACCCGGCCTACGAGTGGAAGCGCTTCATCCCCTTCGACGAGCTGCCCACCGTGCTCGACCCACCGAGCGGCCTCATTGTGACGGCCAACAACGCGGTCATCGGGCCGAGCTACCCGTACCTGCTGACCAGTGACGCGGCCTACGGCTACCGCAGCCAGCGCATCCTGGACGTGCTCGGTGACCGCGACGACCTCACGGTCGATGACATGGTCGAGCTGCAGAACGACACGTACAACGCCCACGCCGAGCGGCTCACGCCGTACCTGCTGGACATCTCGCTGCCGACGCCGTACTTCCGGGAAGGCCAGGCCGAGCTGCGGGGCTGGGACTTCACCCAGCCGGCCGACTCGGCCGCGGCGGCGTACTTCAACGCGGTGTGGCGCAACCTGCTCGAGCTCACCTTCCACGACCAGCTGCCGGCCGACGTGCGGCCCGACGGAGGTGAGCGCTGGTTCGAGGTCGTCAAGGAGCTGCTGCGGGACCCGGACAGCGACTGGTGGGACGACGTGGCGACCGAGGACGTGCGCGAGACCCGTGACGACATCCTGCGCCAGGCGCTGCTGGACGCGCGGGACGACCTGACGATCAGGCAGGGCAGCAACCCCACGCGCTGGAGCTGGGGTGGACTGCACGAGCTCGAGCTCGTCAACCAGACGCTCGGTGACTCCGGGATCGGGCTGGTCGAGGGCATCTTCAACCGCGGTCCGTTCCCGGTCGGAGGTGGCAGCGGCACCGTCAACGCGACCGCGTGGGACGCCGCCGAGGGCTTCGCCGTGACCGCGGTGCCGTCCATGCGCATGGTCGTGCCCTTCGACGACTTCGATGACGCGCGCTGGATCCAGTCCGGCGGTCAGTCGGGGCACGCGTACGCCAGCACCTACACCGACCAGACCGAGCTGTGGGCCGCAGGCGAGACGCTGCCGTGGGTCTGGTCGGACGACGCGGTCGAGGCGGCGGCGACCGACGAGCTGGTCCTACGCGCTCCCTCGGGCTGAGGCTCAGCCGGGAGCTCGCCGGGGGAGCCGGTGGAGCACGACGTCCTCGAGCCGGCCCCGAGCTGCCGCTGCGGTCAGGTAGGTGCACCAGGGCTGCCGGCGCCGGTCCGTCGGCGAGCCGGGGTTGAGCAGTCGCAGACCCCGCGGCGTCGTGGTGTCCCACGGGATGTGGCTGTGACCGAACACCAGCACGTCGGTGTCGGGGAACCACTCGTCGCAGCGGCGCTCACGTCCGGACCTCGTACCGGCCTCGTGGACCACGGCCAGCCGCACCCCCTCGACCTGCACGTGCGCCACCTCCGGCAGCCGGGTTCGCAGCCCGGTCCCGTCGTTGTTGCCGTGCACCGCGACGAGGCGACGGCAGCGCTGCTCGAACGCGTCGAGCAGTGGCTCCTCCACCCAGTCACCCGCGTGCACGACCAGATCGGCTGCACCGACCGCATCCCAGACCTGCGCCGGCAGCTCGCGGGCGCGCGTGGGCAGGTGGGTGTCGGCGAGCAGGAGCAGCCGGGTGGTCACGCGTGGCACCACACAGTGCGCCGAGGTGTGACCAGGACGTGTACCGGCTGGTCGTGCGGGTCGGTCGGCACGTCGTCGAGGATTTCGGCGTCGTGCAGGAGCAGCACCCGCAGCACCGTGTCGGTCGTACGTGCCAGTGCCCGGTCGTACGAACCGCCCCCGCGCCCCAGGCGGGCACCGGCCGGCGACCCGGCCAGCCCGGGGCACATGACCACGTCGGCCGCTGCCGGCGCCGCTGAACCCAGGCGCGGTCCGGGCGGCTCCAGCAGCCCGTACCGTCCCGGTAGCAACGACGTCCCCGGCTCCCATGGCGCCCAGTCCAGGTCGAGGTCGGGCAGCAGCACCGGCAGCAGCACCTGGTGCCCGGCTCGCACGAGCTGCTCGAGCACTCGGCCGGTCGGGGGCTCCCCAGCGGTGGACACGTAGGCGCAGACCGTACGCGGGTGCGGGCCTACCAGAGCCGTCATTTGGGTGCTGAGACCGGTGGCAGCCTGCTGCTGCGCGACGGAGCTCACCGCCGCCCGGGCGGCCAGCAGCCGGCGGCGCAGGGCCGGCTTGCGGGCGGGGTCGTGGTCGGGCACCGGGCCACCGTAGTGTGCTGCGGCATGAGTGCTGACGGGCTGGAGCAGGCGCGCCGGGTGATGGCGGACGGGGAGATGCACCCGCGGGCGATCGCGGTCTTCGAGCACTACTACCGCGAGCTGGACAGCGGTGCCACCGGCATGATCGCCGAGGCGGACATCGAGCCCCTCCCACAGCCCACCCGGCTCGACGACCTCGAGGTGGAGGCAGCCCAGACCCGGGACGCCCTGGCCCGGACCGCAGTGATCAAGCTCAACGGCGGGCTCGGCACCTCGATGGGCATGCAGCGGGCCAAGTCGCTGCTGCCGGTGCGAGACGACCTGACGTTCCTGGACATGATCGTGGGTCAGGTCCGCGGCGTGCGCGCTGCCCATGACGTCCGCTTGCCGCTGGTGTTCATGAACAGCTTTCGTACCCGTGACGAGACGCTGCAGGCGCTGGCGGTGTACCCGGATCTCAAAGTCGACGGCATGGCCCTCGACTTCGTGCAGAACCGGGAGCCCAAGCTGCGCTCCGACGACCTCACGCCGGTGCGGTGGCCGGAGGATCCCACCCTGGAGTGGTGCCCGCCGGGACACGGTGATCTCTATACCGCGCTGGAGGTCTCCGGCGTGCTGGACGCACTGATCGGGGCCGGCTTCCGGTACGCGACTGTCTCCAACTCCGACAACCTCGGGGCTGCTCCGGATCCCCGCATCGTCGGCTGGTTTGCCGCCTCAGGAGCCCCGTACGCGGCGGAGGTCTGTGAGCGCACGGCCGCCGACCTCAAGGGTGGGCACCTCGCGGTGCGCAAGAGCGACGGGCGCCTGGTGCTGCGTGAGACGGCGCAGACGTCGCCGGAGGACCTGGCCGCCTTCACCGACGGCGATCGGCACGCCTACTTCCACACCAACAACCTGTGGTTCGACCTGATCGCTGTGCGGGACACGCTGCGCGAGCGAGAGGGGGTGCTCGGGCTGCCATTGATCCGTAACCTGAAGACGGTCGACCCGGGAAGACCGGACTCGCCGGAGGTGGTGCAGATCGAGACCGCGATGGGGGCAGCCGTCGAGGTCTTCGAGGGCGCCACCGCGCTGGAGGTCCCCCGGTCGCGGTTCCTGCCGGTGAAGACCACCAACGACCTGCTGCTGCTGCGCTCCGACGCCTACGAGCTGGGGGACGACTTCACGATGCGGCCGGTGACCGAGCCTGTCCCCCTGGTCGACCTCGATCCCACGCACTACAAGCGGATCGGGTCGTTCGACGAGCGGTTCCCCCAGGGTGCCCCGTCGCTGCGCGCAGCCCGCTCGCTGACCGTCCGTGGGGACTGGACGTTCGGCGCCGGTGTGAGGGTCGTGGGCGATGCCGAGCTGGACGACACCGGGGAGCCGGGGCGAGTCGCCGACGGTTCGCGCCTGCCGGACTAGGGTTCGATCATGAGTTCCCCCGTCGTGCTCCGCTCGGTCGACGAGCACCTGCGCCACATCCTGGATGCCGTGGGACCGCTCGCGTCGTACGAACAACCTCTGATGGAGTCCGTGGGCCTACCCATCTGTGAGAACGTCGTCTCCGCGGTCGACCTGCCGCGCTTCGACAACTCCGCCATGGACGGGTACGCGGTCCGTGCGCAGGACGTGACCGATGCGTCGCCGGACCGGCCGGTGCACCTGCCCGTCGTCGGTGAGTCGGCAGCCGGGTCCTCCAAGCCGTACGCCATGGCGCAGGGCACCGCGATGAAGATCATGACCGGGGCACCGATGCCGGCCGGTGCCGACTCCGTGGTGCCGGTGGAGTGGACCGACCGCGGTCGGGCGCGGGTGCAGATCACCCGGGCGTCTACTCCTGGTCAGCACGTGCGTGCGGCGGGAGAGGACGTGCGCGCCGGTGACCTGGTCCTGGCCGAGGGTGCCACTGTGGGGGCTCGGCAGGCAGGGTTGCTCGCCTCGGTCGGTCGGGCGAAGGTGCGGGCGCGACCCCGTCCACGGGTCGTGGTGATCTCCACCGGCGACGAGCTCCGCGAGCCCGGGGCCGTGCTCGACTACGACTCCATCTACGACGGCAACAGCTACCTGCTCGCGGCCGCCATCAAAGCTGCGGGCGCCATCCCGTACCGCGTGGGCCTGGTGTCCGACGACCCGCAGTCCTTCACCGACGCGCTGGCCGACCAGCTCGTACGCGCCGATGCCGTGGTCACCAGCGGCGGCGTGAGCATGGGCGACTATGACGTGGTCAAGGACGTGCTCTCACGCCTGGGAACCGTCGAGTTCTGCCCGGTGGCGATGCAGCCCGGCAAGCCGCAGGGCTTCGGGCACGTCGGGGAGGAACGCACGCCGATCTTCACGCTGCCGGGCAACCCGGTGTCGGCGTTCGTCTCCTTCGAGGTCTTCGTGCTGCCCGCGCTGCGCCGGATGATGGGGCGGCTCCCGTACCGTCGACCGTTGGTCCAAGCCCGGCTGAGCGACGACGTCGCTGCGGTCCCAGGGCGGCGGGCGTACGTCCGCGCCCAGTTCGAGGTGACGAGCTCGGGGGCGCAGGTCAGCCCCGTCGGCGGCAGGGGCTCACACTTGATCGGCGACCTGGCCCTGGCCAACGCGCTGCTGCTCGTGGAGCCGGACGTCGAGGCTCTCCGCGCCGGTGACACAGTCAACGCCCTGGTGCTCGACCGTGACTTCTGAGCCCGGCGCGCCCGCGCACCTGACCCACGTCGACGAGGCCGGGGCTGCCCGCATGGTCGATGTCTCAGGCAAGCAGGCGACCGTCCGGACGGCGACCGCCGTGGCGAGGGTCAAGCTGTCGGTGCACACGATCGGCCTGCTGCGCGGCGATGGGGTACCGAAGGGTGACGCGCTCGCCGTCGCACGGATTGCGGGGATCATGGCAGCCAAGCGCACGCCGGACCTGATCCCGTTGTGCCACCCGCTGGCGATCGCCGGCGTGCTGGTCGACCTGCGAGTCGAGGACGACGCCGTGGCGATCAGTGCGACCGTCCGCACGACCGACCGAACCGGCGTCGAGATGGAGGCCCTCACCTCGGCCAGCGTGGCGGCGCTGACCGTGTACGACATGGTCAAGGCGGTCGACAGGACGGCCGAGATCACCGACGTACGGGTCGAGGCCAAGTCCGGTGGGCGCAGTGGGGACTGGTCCCGTGACGGACGAGGGGATTGAGGTGTCGAGCGCTCGTCGGGCGGTGGTGGTCACCGCGTCGAACCGAGCGGCGGCCGGGGTGTACGAGGACACCGGCGGACCGCTGATCGTGACCGCCCTGCGGTCCTGGGGCTTCGAGGTGCCTGACCCGGTCGTGGTGCCCGACGGCGCTGCGGTCGAGGTCGCCCTGCGGGACGCGGTCGCGGGCGGGGCCGATTTCGTGGTCAGCACCGGCGGAACCGGTGTCAGTCCCACCGACGAGACGCCCGAACGGACCCGCACGGTCCTCGACTACGAGGTGCCTGGCATCGCGGAGGGGATCCGCGCTCACGGGGTGGGTCAGGGTGTCCCGACGGCACTGCTGTCGCGCGGCCTGGCTGGCGTGGCCGGTCGTACGCTGATCGTCAACCTACCCGGATCACGTGGCGGTGTGCAGGACGGGCTGGCCGTGCTCGCGCCCCTGCTGGTGCACGCGGTGGACCAGCTGCGCGGGACAGACCACCCCGGCAGCGGGGAGGGACCCTCATAGACGGGTGGCCGGCGAGCCTGCACCACGACCGGGTGGGCGTACGCCCGCTCCGCCGCCGGGACAAGACGGCCTGGCGGATCGTGCGCACCCGCAACCAGGACTGGTTGCGGGCCTGGGAGGCGACGCTGCCGCCCGGCTCGGCGCCGGCCACGTCGACCTTCTCCTCGATGGTGCGCGAGTCACGCCGGTCGGCGCGTCGTGGGCAGGGCATGCCGTTCGTCACGACGTACGACGATCGGCTGGTCGGACAGGTCACCGTCTCCAGCATCACCTGGGGGTCGGCCCGGTGGGCCGGGCTGGGCTACTGGGTGGACCGGCAGGTCGCCGGTCTCGGTGTGACCCCGACGGCGGTGGCGCTCGTCGCCGACCACTGCTTTCGCACCGTCGGCCTGCACCGGCTGGAGATCGCGGTGCGTCCGGAGAACGTCGCCTCGCTCAGGGTGGCCGAGAAGCTGGGCTTCCGACAGGAGGGTCGGGCCCCCCGCTACCTGCACATCGACGGTGGCTGGCGCGACCACGTGCTGTTCGCGCTCACCCTCGAGGAGGTGGGACGGGGCGTGCTGGAGGAGTACCTGCGCCGGACAGGGGTCTGAGCGTCCCTCGGCAAGGGCTGAGTCACACCCGTCACACAAGTTGTCAGGCGACACACCCGTACGATCCCCCCGTCCTCGTGCCCGGCGGCCTACGGTTTCCACTGTGGGCATCGGGATCCTTTTCAGCGGCGTCGTCGTGCTGTGGGCAGCGTTCCTCCTTCCGTGGGCGTTGCGCCGCTACGACGAGGCCACCGGTGACCGTCCGATCGAGACCTTCTCCGAGCGGTTGCGGGTGCTCACCCGGCGTGGCGCACCGACCAAGACCTCCGAGGATCCGCTGGTCTCCGCCCGATCGCTCAAGGCCAAGCCTGCACCCGTGGAGCCCGTCGCCGCGCCGCGCAGGCCGTCACGCGCCGCTGCCCGAGTGGCTGCGCGTCGCCGCCGCCGGGTGCTGCTGACGTTGCTCGCCGCGACGTTCGTCGTGGTCGGACTGGGCGCGTTCTCGGTGCTGCTCTGGTGGTCGGTCGCCATTCCCGCCGCTGTGGTCGTGGGCTGGCTGGTGCTGTGCCGGGTCCAGGTCCGCCACGAGGACGACACCTCGTGGCGGCGCCGCCGATCCGAGTCGCCGGCAGGCGACCAGCCCGACGACGAGCCCACCGTCGTCATCACCGCAGACGGCACCGGCGCCGTGGTAAGCGGCAGCGGCCCGCACGCCCGCGACCTGCAGGCCGAACCGGTCACCGACGCAGACCTGCTGGAAGGCACCGCGGTGGCTGTCGCGGTGGCGACCGATGACGGATCGTCACTCTGGGATCCGCTGCCGGTCACGCTGCCGACGTACGTCTCGGCGCCGAAGGCGGCGCGCAGCATCCGCACCATCGACCTGGCGGCACCGGGCACCTGGACCTCGGGTCGGGTCGCGGGCGAGCAGACCAGGATGCCCGCGGCCGAGGTCGAGCCCGCGCAGCGTCACGCCGTCGGCGACTGACCTGCCGGATCGGGCGAACGATCCTTGCGTGGTAGCGTTTCGGCCGGTCCAGGGGCTGTGGCGCAGTCCGGTAGCGCACCTCGTTCGCATCGAGGGGGTCAGGGGTTCGAATCCCCTCAGCTCCACCAAAAGCACTGGTCAGGGCCATGCCCGTCATCCCGAACAAGGGAGACAGCATGGCCACTCCGCACTTATTCGCACTTTTCGCAGCAGGTATTTGGTCGGTGCGGTCGTCGCACCGCGGAGCCGGTTGGCCTCGCCGCCTTGGCGTGGGCGCCTGCTACAAAGCCGCCATGACCCCCTCTATCGCTCCGCCCGTCCCCGACGACCCGCCCGACAGCCCGCCTGGTGTCCCCACCGAGGGGTGGCAGGGCCTCACCGATGATGACGCGACGCGGATCGTCGCCGCGATCGCAGCCACCCATGCCGAAGCCACCCGCACCGCGTACGCCCATGCCTGGCGGCAGTGGGTCCGCTGGTGCGCTGGCCGCGGGTTCGTAGAACTTCCGGGCGAGCCGGCTGCGATCTGCGCCTACCTGACTGAGCGTGCCGACCAGGGCGTCAGTGTCGCCACCCTCGACCTGGCTTGCGCTGCCATCGGGCACCAGCACCGCCGCCACGGCCTTCCCGACCCCCTCGACCACGACATGGTCCGCCAGGTCCGCCGCGGACTGCGCCGCCTTCTGGGCACCGCCCCACGCCGCTCGGCCCGACCGCTCAACATCGACGACCTGCGCCAGATCATCACGAGCATCGACCGCACCACTCCGCGGGGCGTCCGAGACACCGCGGTCATCCTGCTCGGCTTCGCCGGCGCACTGCGACGCTCCGAGCTCGCCGCCCTCACCCTGGCCGACCTCGAGGCCAAGCCGGCCGGACTCCTGGTCTACCTGCGCCGCTCCAAGACAGACCCCGAACGCCGCGGCCAGGTCGTCGGCATCGCCCACGGCCAGCACGCCCTAACCGACCCGATCGCCGCCCTGGGCGAATGGCTCGCGGTGAGGGGCACCGCACCCGGGCCGGTGTTCACCAGCCTGCGCCCCGGCGTCCAGGGTCTGCAGCCGATCTCGGGCAGCGCCGTCTCCAAGGTCGTCAAGGACCGCGCCGCGGCCGCCGGGCTGTCCGCCGAGCGGATCACCGCGCACTCCCTGCGCGCCGGGCACGCCACCAGCGCCGCCCTCGCCGGCGTCAGCATCGAGCGGATCGCCGCCCAAACCCGGCACCGCCGCATCGACGTCCTCATCGAGCGCTACATCCGCCCCGCCCAGGCACTGCAGACGACCTCCAGCCGCGACCTCGGACTCTGACCTTCCCGCGCGACGTCATCGCGACCCAGCCCGTCATCTCACCAGCGCCAGGTCGACGGCTATGCCCGGAACCGGATCCACACACCCTGTCTCGGGTCGCGACCGCCCTCAACGGCACCGGTTGGGTGTCCTTCACCGGACCATCCTGCGACCCTCAAGGACGCTCAGGTCCATCAGTTGGAATGAGCCGGCCGTGCAGCCCATTCCGCCCAGGATGCCGTTCGTCTGAGCCCCGCCGAAGAGATCAGTCCGTGCGGGACCATGGGCTC
>JACCXZ010000198.1 GCA_013696745.1 Nocardioidaceae bacterium
GCGGTGACGAGCTCGGCGCTCATCATCAGGTACGACCCGTCGCCGACCATGACGTAGACCTCACGGTCGTACCCGCCCTCGGCTGCGTCGGACAGTGCTGCCATCTTGACGCCCAGGCCACCGGCGATCTCGTAGCCCATGCAGGAGTAGCCGTACTCGACGTGGTAACCCTTCGGGTCGCGGGTGCGCCACAGCTTGTGCAGGTCGCCGGGCATCGAGCCGGCGGCGCACACCACTACGTCGTGCGGGTCCTGGCTCTGGTTGACGACCCCGAGCACCTCCGCCTGCGACGGCAGCGGGCTGCGGCGGTGGTCGTACGCCTGTTGCACCCTGTCGTCCCACGCACGGGCGAGCTCGGTGGCCCGTGCGGTGTACGACGGGTCCACCCGGTGCCCGACCAGCGCGTCGGTCACGGCGGACAGTCCGGCGCGAGCGTCGGCTACCACGGCGGTGGCGCTGAGCTTGTGGGCGTCGAAGGAGGCGACGTTGACGTTGACGAACCGCACCTCGGGGTCGGCGAAGACGCTGCGCGAGGCGGTCGTGAAGTCGCTGTAGCGGGTGCCGACACCGATCACCAGGTCCGCCTCGGCGGCCAGCCGGTCCGCCGCGGTGGTGCCGGTGGCCCCGATCGCCCCGACCGCCTGCGGATGGTCGTAGGTCAGTGAACCCTTTCCGGCCTGCGTCTCCGCGACCGGGATGCCGGTCGCCTCGGCAAAGGCCCGCAGCGCCTCGGTGGCCCGGGAGTAGATCACGCCACCGCCGGCCACCAGCAGCGGGCGCCGGGCCGAGCGGACCGCCTGGACCGCGCGGGCGAGCGCGACCGGCTCGGGCACCGGCCGGGCGACGTGCCAGATCCGGTCGGCGAACAGCTCGTCGGGCCAGTCGTACGCCTCGGCCTGGACGTCCTGCGGCAGGCAGAGGGTCACCGCACCGGTCTCGACCGGGTCGGTGAGCACCCGCATCGCCGACAGCAGCGCGGCGGGCAACTGCTCGGGCCGGTTCACCCGGTCCCAGTAGCGCGACACCGGCCGGAACGCGTCGTTGACCGACACATCCATGCTGCTGGGATCCTCGAGCTCCTGCAGCACCGGGTTCGCGACCCGGGTGGCGAACACGTCACCGGGAAGCAGCAGCACCGGCAGCCGGTTGATCGTCGCCAGGGCAGCCCCCGTCACCATGTTGGTCGCCCCGGGACCGATCGATGAGGTGCAGGCGTACGTCTGCAGCCGGTCCTTGGCCCGGGCGTACGCCACCGCCGTGTGCACCATCGCCTGCTCGTTGCGGGCGTGCAGGTACTGAAGTGCAGGACGGTTCTTCCCCGGGCGGTCCTGCACCGCGTCCTCGAGCAGCGCCTGGCCGACACCGGCGACGTTGCCGTGGCCGAAGATCCCGAAACAGCCGGCGAAGAAGCGCTGCTCGACGCTGTCGCGCTCGACGTGCTGGACAGCCAGGAACCGCACCAGCGCCTGGGCCACCGTCAGGCGGGTCATGACCCTCCTCCGAACGGAAGCCGCGGGTCGATCGTCTGGTCGTGCCAGGTCTCGCGGACCCAGCCATGCACGGGGTCGTCGCAGATCCGCCAGGCACGCTCGTCGCCGGGGCCGGCCATCACATTGAGGTAGTACAGGTCGTAGCCCGGGACCGCCATGGACGGTCCGTGCCAGCCGTGCGGGATCAGCACCACGTCACCGGTACGCACCTCAGCCAGCACGTCGGTGTCGGAGTGCTCGTGGCCGTAGACCCGTTGATACGCCATCCCTCGGGGGGCTGCGCCCCCCGAGTGCCCCTCGGCAGGCAAGGCGCTGCGCGCTGGCTGATTCAGATCGCCGAAGGCCTTCGGCTCGGCGATCTCGTAGTAGTAGATCTCCTCCAGGACGCTCTCGCCGTCGCGGTCCTCGTCGTGCTTGTGCGGGGGGTAGCTGGACCAGTTGCCGGCCGGAGTGAGCACTTCGCACGCGATCAGCCGGTCGGCCTCGAACGCGTCCGGCGTGCAGAAGTTGTTGACCTGCCGGCTAGCCTGCCCCGCGCCGCGCAGCTCCACCGGCACCCCTGAGGCCGGACCGTAGCGGAACGGCAACGTCCGCTCACAGCACGCCGAGGGCAGCGCGAAGCGGCCGCCGTGTTCGCTTCGGACGTCGACGTGGGCGTCGCGAGGCAGGTAGGCGAAGTCAGTGACCGACGCGAACACCGACTCCCGTCCCTTCAGCTGCAGCGTCTGCCCCTCGTACGTCACCTCGCACGCACCGGCCAGCGGCAGCACCAGCGTCTCGGCGTCCTCGGTGTAGAGCTGGCACGACCCACCGGGGTCGAGCTCGAGCACGGAGAGCCCGCTGTAAGTCCACCCGGCCCGCGCCGGAGTGATGTGCAGCGCGTACGTGTCGTCGGCCGACGTACCGGCGGGCAGGTGCAGGTCCGGCATCACATCAACCCCACGGTCGCGTCGACGGCGCCGGCGACGTCGCCGTCCGGCGGGAAAAGCAGGCTGCGCCCGACCACCATGCCGCGCACGGACGGCGAACCGAGTGCCTTGCGCCAAGCCGCGAGCTGCTGGTGTTGGTCGGCGGACACCTCGCCACCGAGCAGCAGCACCGGGAGCGTGGTCGCAGCCAGCACCTGCTCCATGTCCTCGACCACCGGCAGCTTGAGCCAGGTGTGGGCCGAGGTCGAACCCAGGCCCGCAGCGACTGTGCACGACCGGATCACCGGCGCAGTGTCCAGATCGTTGCGCACCGCGCCGTCCACGCGGTGGGAGATGAACGGCTCCACCATCGCCATCAGGCCGCGCTCAGCGAGCTCGTCGACGGCGCGGGCGCACGAGTGCAGGGTGGCGACCGATGCCGGGTCGTCGGGGTCGATGCGGAGCAGCATCTTGCCACCCTGCCAGCCCATCCGGTCGATGCGGGTGGCGTGGTAGCCGGTGAAACGGTCGTCGAGCTCGAACACAGTGCCGGCCAGACCACCGCGGTTCATCGAGCCGATCACGACCTTGCCCTCCAGCGCACCGAGCAGCAGCAGGTCCTCGAGCACGTCCGCGGTGCCGAGCACCCCGTCGACCCCCGGGCGTTGCAGCGCGGTGACCAGCCGCCGTAGCAGCTCCGTCCGGTCGGCCATGGCCAACGGCTCGCTGCCGGCGCGTAGCGAGCCCCGTGCGGGATGGTCAGCGGCCACCACCATGAGCCGGCCGGTCTGACCCACCAGGGACGTGGGACGCGATCGGGTGGCCGCGAGCTCTGCGATCCGATCTGGCTCGCGCACCCGCGCATCGAGCAGGTGGGCGAGCAGGTCGGCAGGCAGGTCGACGGCACCTACGCGGGGGCCTGCGGGTTCGGTCACGGGGTGGCCCCGTGACCATAGGTTCGTAGCGGGGCCACCCCGTGA
>JACCXZ010000142.1 GCA_013696745.1 Nocardioidaceae bacterium
CCAGATCGCGGTACGACGTGTCCGCGCTCACCGGTGTCCATCGTAGGTTGGCCGCGCCGATGAGGCGATGGGCTCGTCTGCAGAACCCGTGCCCGGTCGGCAGGGTGCACCAGTCGGGACAGGGCAGGTCGGTGGTGGGTAGGTCGGTGGTGGCGTACGGGGTAGCGTTCATGGTGTTCGTGCCTCTCGCAACGGCCCTCGCGACAGAGGGGTAGCCGGTGCGTTGCGCTCACGAATGACCTGCATAACCGCAGGTCAGCACACCGCTCAGCGCGATAGTGCTCATAATCCCTGGGTCGCGGGTTCGAGCCCCGCCCGCCCCACCGTGTTTACGCAGGTCAGAGCATGAATGAGTGGACAGGTCGGTCGCTCCAGGAGCAGACTTCTACCCAAACTTCTACCCACTTGGTAGAAGTCCTGAGGCGCAGGAGCGTTCGGCATGAGGGGTGCAGTCGTCCAGAAGCCGGCCAAGACCGGCCGTTGGTACGTCGTCATCGACCTGGGCCGCGACGGGTCGGGCAAGCGCAAGCGGCAGTGGCACTCGGGCTATCGCAGCAAGCGCGAAGCCGAACGCGGCCTCACCCAGTTGATGTCGGCAAAGGACACCGGCACCTACGTCCCCCCGCAGCGGATGCGGGTGGGGGAGTACCTGCTGGAGCGGTGGCTACCGGCCATCGAGCAGACGATCCGGCCGACGACCTACAGCGGGTACACGCGACACATCCAGCGGTACGTGGTGCCGCGGATCGGGGCCCTGCTGCTGCAGGACCTCACGCCGGATCGGCTGTCGGTGCTGTACCGCGACCTGGTCGCCGGGGGCGGGGTGAACGGTCGTCCGCTGGCGCCGAACACACTGCGCCGCATCCACGCCTCCCTGCACCGGGCGTTCCGCGATGCCGTGTCCTGGGGGTACATGCTGCGCAATCCAGCCGCGGTGGCCAGCAAGCCCAAGGCGCCATCACCCGGATCGGCGAAGATGCGCATCTGGACGGCGGCGGAGCTGCGCCGCTTCCTGGAGCATGTGGCCGAGGACCGGCTGTTCGGTGCGTGGCGGTTGGCGGCCTCGACCGGCATGCGGCGCAGCGAGATCCTCGGCCTGCGCTGGATCGACGTCGACTTCGACGCCAGCCAGTTGGCGGTGCGCCAGACGTACACGAACGCCGGCGCGGCCACCATGTTCGGTGAGCCCAAGACGTCTCGCAGCAAGCGGACCGTCGCCCTCGACGTCGAGACGGCGCGAGCGATGCGGTCCTGGCGGACGAAGCAGCTGGAGGAGAGGCTGTTGTGGGCCGACGCGTGGGAGGACTGCGGGCTGGTGTTCACCCGCGAGAACGGTGCCGCGATCCATCCGGATGCGTTCTCCGCACGGTGGGGCAAGGTGCGCGACGCTTCCGGGCTGCCGCCGATCCGGTTCCACGACCTGGCCCCAGGTCACTGTGTGGGTCTAGCGTCATGGGTTACGACTGCGAAGGAGTTGCTCGATGGTTGACAGCTATCCGATCCTGACGCTCGTCCCGCCGCTGCTCGCGATCGGGCTCGTGGTCGCTACTCGCAAGGTGCTGCTCAGCCTCGGCCTGGGCGTGGTCTCCGCCGCGCTCCTGATCGAGGGCTTCTCGCCCTGGGGCACCGTGAAGCAGGTGGTGGGAGCCTTCACCGACCTGTTCTGGCTCGACGGAGCGCTCAACACCACCAAGGTGTACATCCTCATCTTCACCCTGATGCTGGGCGTGATCACTGCCTTCATCATGATGTCCGGCGGCACCCGGGCTTTCGCTGACTGGGCCCAGGAGCGGATCAAGACCCGTCGCGGCGCGACGATGCTGCCGGCCGCCCTGGGCGTGGCGATCTTCGTCGACGACTACTTCAACGCCCTGGCCGTCGGCCAGGTGAGCCGCCCGGTGACCGACACCCACCGGGTCTCGCGGGCCAAGCTGGCCTACATGGTCGACTCCACCTCGGCGCCGGTGGCAGTGCTGGTGCCCTTCTCCAGCTGGGGGGCCTTCATCCTCGGCCTGATCGGCACCGAGGTCGCCGCGTCGTCGCTGGAGACCAGCGACGTCGGTGCCTTCATGCAGGCCGCCGGCGCCAACTACTACGCGTTCGCGGCGCTGCTGCTGGTCGGTGTAGTCGCCACGATGTCCCTCGACCTCGGCCCGATGCGCACCGAGGAGCGGCGGGCGATCATGGAGGGCCAACCCTTCGACGGCAGCGAAGAGATTCCCGGCCAGCTCGCCGAGGACCTGCCGGTGCACCGTCCCGGCGCGAAGCTCGCGCTGATCATGCCGTTCGTGCTGCTGGTCGTCGGCGTGTTCGCCGGGATCGCCTGGACCGGCCAGCGTTCGGCCGGGTCCTGGTCGGTGGTCGACATCCTCGCCGAGACCGACGTCACCTTCGCCCTGATCGTCGGGGGCGTGCTCGGCCTGCTGGCGGCGATCTACTACTACGTCCGCGACACCTCCGAGAACCCGAAGTTCGGCATGAGCACCTTCGGCCGCGCCTGGGTGGAGGGCGTGAAGTCGATGCTGCCCGCCGTCAGCATCTTGATCCTCGCCTGGATGCTGGGGGCGCTGATCGAGGCGCTCGGCACCGGGGACTACCTCGGCGGGCTGATCGAGGGCTCGTCGATCTCACCGTCCTGGCTGGTGCCGATCGTCTTCCTGCTCGCCGCCGCCATGGCCTTCGCGACCGGCACCTCGTGGGGCTCCTTCGGCCTGCTGATCCCGCTGGTCGGCGGCATCATCAACTCCCTGGACGCCCCCGAGCTGCTGCTTCCCGCGATGGGCGCGGTGCTCGCCGGCGCGGTCTCCGGCGACCACGCCTCGCCGATCTCCGACACCACCATCCTCAGCGCGACCGGGGCCGGGTGCAACGTGATCACCCACGTCACCACCCAGCTGCCGTACGTGATCACCGCGGTGTTCTCGGCGACGCTCGGCTACGTCACGGTGGCCCTCGTCGGGTCGGTGGCGCTCGGGGCGGGGGTCACGCTCCTCGTGGCCGGGGTCATCGCCTTCGTCGCGTTCCTGGTGTGGGGCCCGTCCGTGGCCGACTCCGAGATGCCCGACCGCACATCGCAGCCGGCCTGAGCCGATCCTCGAGCAACGGGACGGCCGCATGAGTGCCTGGAGCCCGAACGGTTTCAC
>JACCXZ010000032.1 GCA_013696745.1 Nocardioidaceae bacterium
GTCCTCGCCCGGGGTGTCCGCGCCGCCCTGCTCGGCCTGCAGCTCACTGATCTGCTCGAGGAGGGCGTACAGCTCCTCGTTGGCCTGCTGGTACGCGCCGAGGTCGTTCTCCTCCAGAGCGGCCAACGCCTCTTGTGTCCTCTCTTCGACCCGCTCCAGCAGTTGTTGAAGCGTCTCATCGGTCCCTGGTCCGGCCGGCGGGTCCGGCTCGCCCGGCGGCGGCTCGGTCGGCGGGTCCGGCTCGCCGATCTCGCCATCTTCGATCCCCAGCACGCTGTTCAGCGCCTGGTCCAGACTCGTCCCGAACCCGACGTCCTCGCCCAGCGAGGCCACGACGTACTGCAGCACCGGGTACGTACCCGTGGCCCCGGACGCCTGGGTGTAGATCGGCTGGACGTACAGCAGGCCCTCGCCGACCGGGAGGGTCAGCAGGTTGCCCGGCAGCACGTTGACGTTGTTCTGCCGGAACTGGAACAACTCTCCGGCGAGGCCGTCGTCGGTGTTGATCTGGTTGGACATCTGGCTCGGACCCGGCACCTGTGTCTGCGTGGGCAGGCTCAGGATCTGCATCGTCCCGTAGCCCTCCTCGCTGTCGTCGGTTGCGTCGGCGTTGACCGACACGAAGGACGCGAGGTTCTGGCGGTTGCTGGGTGCGAAGACGCTGGTCAGGGAGAACCGGGGCTCGTCGGCTCCCGGCACCTGCACTGAGAGGTAGTACGGCGGCTGGCTGGTGGTGTCCGACGTCGGGTCCTCCGGGACGACCCACCGCTCGGCGGCGTTGTAGAAGTCGATGGCGTCGGTGACGTGGTAACGCTGCAACACCTCGCGCTGCACCTTGAACAGGTCCTCTGGGTAGCGCAGGTGCTCCAGCAGCTCCGGAGAGATCTCCGATCGGTCCTGCACCACGCCGGGGAAGACCTCGCGCCAGGTCGCCAGGATCGGATCCTCCTCGTCCCATTCGTACAGGTCGACTGTGCCGTCGTAGGCGTCGACGACCGCCTTGACCGAGTTGCGCATGTAGCTGACCTCGTCGGCGGGCAGCGCCGCGATCTGGGTCCCGTCGGTCAGCGTGTCCGACGTGGCGTCGTCCAGGCTCGTCTTCTCCGCCTGGGGGAAGGCGTTGGACGTGGTGTAGCCGTCGACGATCCACACGATCCGGCCGTTGACGATGGCCGGATAGGTGTTGCCGTCGACGGTCAACCAGGGGGCCACCTTCTCGACCCGTTCGCGCGGCTCCCGGTCGTAGATGATCGTCGACTCCTCGTTGACCCGGTCGGACAGCACCAGGTTGGGTTCGCCGAACTTCAGCGCGTACAGCGCCTTGTTGAAGATCCCCCCGATCGGGACACCGCCCTCCCCGTCGTAGGTGAACGTCGAGGCGTCGCCCTCACCGTCGTCGCCGGCCGAACCCTGCGGCGTGTCCACTTCGACCTGGCTGGCGCCTTCGGGCGCACCCACGACGGAGTACTCGGGGCTCTGCTCACCGAAGTAGATCCGAGGCTGGTCCACCTCCAGCGAAGGGTCCGTGGACTGCAACGGGATGTCCTCGACCACGAACGACGGTTCACCGCCGGGGCCCCGCTCGTTGCCCTTGGCGGCGACCACGCCGTAGCCGTGGGTGTAGACCGTGTGGTCGTTGGCCCAGTTGCGCTGGTTGTCGGCCAAACCGTCGATGTTGAGCTCACGGGCGGCGATGATGACGTCCTGGGGCTGGTCGTTGTCCTCGAGCACGTAACGGTCGACGTCGAGGGTCTCGGGCACCGAGTAGTAGCCGCGAACCTGTTGGAGCTGTTCGAAGGCCGGCGACACCAGCGTCGGGTCGAGCAGTCGGGTGCCCGGCGTGTTGTCCGCCGCCGCGAGCAGCTCCTCGGCGCTCAAGGACGTCTGTGCGTCGTAGGGGACCTCCTCCACCCCGGTCAGGGCGTACGCCTCGCGGGTGGAGTCGATGTTGCGGGCGATGTAGGGCGCCTCCCGATCCGGCTCGGACGGGTTGACCTGGAAGGACTGCATGATCGCCGGCCACACGCCGCTCACCAGGATCGAGGACAGCGCGAGCAGGCCCAGACCGATGGCCGGCAGCAGCAACGATCGCCAGATGACGTTGGCGAAGAACAACAGCGCGCAGATCAAGGCGATGATGATCAGGATGTTCTTGCCGGGGATGCGAGCGTTCTCGTCCGTGTACGTCAGCCCGGTGACCAGCCCGCCGTCGGCGATGGACAGCTCGAAGCGGTCCAACCAGTACGCAAACGCCTTGAGCAGGACGAACAGGCCGACCAGGACCGACAGGTGCACCTGCGTCGAGGTCGCCACCCGGCTGTTCTTGTCCTGCAGCGTGATGCCGCCGTAGACGTAGTTGACGAGGGCGACGGCGATGATGCTGATCGCGAGCGTCGCGAAGCCAAACGAGGCGAGGAAGCGCAGCCACGGGAAGTCGAAGACGAAGAAGCCGAGGTCCATGGCGAAGTTGGGGTCCTCAGCACCGAAGGGTTGTCCGTGGCGCCACAGCACGAACGTCTGCCACTGCCCGGACGCCACCCCGCCGGCCGCCAGGCCCAGAAGCACGGCGATGGCGGCCACCAGACGCTTCTTGATCGGCTCGATGACCTCGCGGTAGCGGACCACCGGGTCGAAGCGCCGCGGCCTCGGCACCACCAGCGGCTGCGTCCGGTAGGCGATGATGATGTTGGCCGACACGACGAGGGCGAACACCAGGCCCAGCATGAGGAACAACGCAGTGCGGGTGAACAGGATGGTGCTGAAGACATCGGTGTAGTCGACCGAGGAGAACCACAGGCGATCGGTCCACACGCCGGTGAAAACGGCGCCGAGGAACAGGAGTCCGGCCAACGTGGTCAGGGTCGGCAGCAGTACCCGGCGCCCCGTGGGCTCACGCAGCTGCGTGGGCGCCGGGCGTGGGGCAGGGCTGTCGAATTCGTCGGCCACGTGTCTCCTCTGTCGGTACGGGTTGCGCTGTTGGTACGGGTAGCGCTGTCAGTCTGTCAAAGTCTGAAACAGGAGCCCCACCAGCGTCGGGACGAGGTCGACTCCGTCGAGCACGTCAGCCGTGTCGTCGTGCGACCTCAGCCGTAGCGCGCAGTGCGCCCGACCGTCTCGGGTGACGGCCACGGCCATCCGCACCTCGTGGGCATCGGGGTGCTCCGCTGCGAGCACCTTGGCCTGCTCGGCGTCGTCCGGTAGCTCCCCCTCTGCGCCAAGCGGGAGCACCAGCCGCTCGACCACCGTGGCGCAGCCGGCCACGCCTGGTGGCCACATGATCCCCGTCAGCACCTCCTCGAGATCCTGGTCGGCGGGCACCTCGTCCTGCTCGATCGGCGTGAGGCTGCCGGCCGCATCGGTGGGCAGCCCGAGCGTAGCGGCCAGCTCGGGCTCGGCGTCGATCAGCTCGGAGGTCGTGACCAGGGCGTACAGGCGGGGAGGCTGGTCCCAGCCGGCCGCCGCCACATGTCTTTCGACCTCCAGCACCACGGTGCGGACGGCGTCAGTCATCTGCTGGTCCCGTCACCGGGGCTCTCTCAACACGTCGGTACCGAGGCGTCGGGGTCCTCGGCGAGGGCCTCGAGCGAGGAGATCGCGCCCTCCAGCGTCTCGATCCGGAGCACGGTGATCTGGGCGAAGTCGACCGGGGCGCGCAGCGCCTCCGTACAGTTGCCGGCCGGGGACAGGAAGAATGTGGCACCTTCTTCTTGCGAGGACACCAGCTTCTGTGCGACGCCGCCGATCTGTCCCACGTTGCCGTCGTAGTCGATCTCGCCGGTGCCGGCGACCACCTCGCCACCGGTGAGGCTGCCCGGGGTGAGCTTGTCGTAGATCGCCAGCGCGAACATCGAGCCCGCGCTGGGCCCGCCGATGCTGCGCTCGAGGTTGAAGGTCACGTCGACGGGCACGTCGAACCCGGGACCCACGGTGATGCCGATCGACGTGCGCGGTCCGTCGACGTCGTCGTCGGTCTCCTCGGCCGTGATGTCGACCGTGCGCGGTTCACCGGCACGCAGCACCGTCACCGCGATGGTGTCGCCCGGCTCCCTGGAGCGCACGGCGGTGACGACGGCGTCGCTGTCGGCGACCGGGTCACCGTCGACGGCGAGGATGCGGTCGCCCGGCTCGAGGACGCCGTCGGAGGGTCCGTCCACGACCACACCTGCGACCAGCACGTACTCCTCGACGTCGTACCCGGCGGCACGTACGCCAGCCACCTCGGAGGTCTCCTGGGAGCCGGTCATGGCCACCCGGGTCAGGTCCTGGGCCTCCTGCGCGGACTGTTCCGGCGGGTACACCACGTCGCGTGGGATCAGCGCGTCCTCGGGGTCGAACCATGCGCCGAGGGCCTGGAACAGTGTCACCTTGCTGTCGGCTCGGGTCACCTGGGCAGTGGTCAGCCGCAGCTCGCCCTCGGTCGGGTACGTCTGCACCTCGCTGCCGAAGGAGATGACGTCCTGGTCGGTGGGCCGGCCGGCCGCGCTGATGTCGGAGCCCAGGGTGTCGGCGGTGAGCCCCGGGGACTCCAGGACGTACGGGACGGGCACCAGGAATGCGACGCTGACCAGGATGGTGAGCAACACACCAGCGACCGTCAAGGTCGAGGCGCGCTGGGTCATGCGGTCAAGCCTCTCACCGGCCGACAACGCCGGGAGGGCGCGGGTGCGCGGCTCCGTCTCGCAGCACACGTTGGGACGGACGCACGGCGACGCCGCTGGGGCGCTCCGGGCTCTGGGCGACCACGTGACGGGCCGCGGACGGCACGGGGCGCGCCAACGCCGCACCGAAACGCTCGGCCTGCACCTGCTCGTCGGGTTCGCGTCGGGCACGCCCCGCCCAGGTGGCCCACAGCATCGCCAGGGCTGTCAGTCCGAGAGGGACCGCGAGCCAGTACAGGATCTCCACCGGCCCAGACTAGGCGGCGCAGTCCCGGCACGGCCGCAGCCTCACGGCGTGCCGACCCACTCGTCGGCGCCGTCCTCGAAGACCTGGTGCTTCCAGATCGGCACCGTGCCCTTGAGCTCGTCGATCAGATCCCTGCAGGCGGCGAACGCCTCGCCACGGTGCACGGCGCTGACACCGACCACCACGGCCAGGTCCCCGACGACCAGGTCACCTACCCGGTGCACCGCGGCCACTGCCAGCACGTCGTGGCGTGCCGCCACGTCCCGCGTGGCGTCCTCGAGCCGCTGCAGGGCGGTGGGGTGCGCCGAGTACGACAGCGCCGTCACGCCGCGCTGTTGGTCGTGGTCGCGCACGACACCGACGAACACGGTGACTCCTCCGGCGGACTCGTCGGCCACGGCCTCGTGGACCTCGGACTCCAGCAGGGGCGTCTCCCGGATGTCGAGAAGTCGTACCGCGTCGCGAACGGGCTCGGCCATGATCGGCAGCCTACGCACGAAGGGACCTCCGAGGTGGCCCGGTACGTTGGGCGCATGGCCAGTTCCGATGACGTTCCCGACCGCAACCGCCCGGACGACGACGACTCCGAGCAGCCGGCGAACCCGTTTGCGGGTACGCCCTTCGAGCAGCTGCTCGGCGGCATGGGAGGTGCCCTCGGGGGCACCGGCGGCCAGATGCCGGACCTCGGCGCCATGATGGGGCAGCTTCAGCAGATGTTCGCCGGTGCGAGTGGGCCGGGGCACGTGAACTGGGATCTGGCTACCCAGGTGGCTCGCACCCGGGTGGCGCAGCAGCCCGACCCGTCGCCCGGCGACGCCGACCGGGTGCGCGTCGTCGATGCCGCGAGACTCGCCGAGCTCTGGCTGGACGAGGTCACCGACCTGCCGGCCGGTGCCACCAGCGTCGACGTCTGGAGCCGCGCGGAATGGGTGGAGCAGACCAGGGCGAGCTGGGAGCAGCTCGTCGAGCCCATCGCCACCAACGTCGTGCGCGCCATGGGCGAGGCGCTGCCGGACCAGGTCCGCCAGATGGCCGGGCCGTTGATGTCCATGTTCGGCCAGGTCGGTGGTGCGATCTTCGGCCAGCAGGTAGGACAGGCGGTCGGCGAGCTGGCCACCGAGGTGGTCGGTGCCGCGGACGTGGGCCTGCCCCTCGTCGCACCCGGCCGTTCAGCGCTGCTGCCCACCAACGTCCGACAGTTCAGTGAGGGCCTGGCTCAGTCCGACGACGACGTCTTGTTGTACCTCGCGCTGCGCGAGTGCGCCGCCCAACGGCTGTTCGTCCACGTGCCGTGGCTCAAGGCGCACCTGTTCGGTGCCGTCGAGGACTTCGGCCGCGGCACCAGCATCGATGTGAGCAAGATCGAGTCCCAGCTCACGACATTGGACCCGAGCGACCCGGCCAAGATCCAGGAGGCCCTGGCGGGTGGTCTGTTCGAGCCGGAGAACACCCCGGCCCAAAAGGCTGCGCTCATCCGGCTGGAGACCGCCCTGGCCCTGGTCGAGGGATGGGTCGACGAGGTCGTCACCCAGGCCACCGTCGACCGAATGCCCACCGCGGTGGCTCTGCGCGAGGCCGTTCGCCGGCGTCGTGCCGCCGGTGGCCCGGCCGAGCAGACCTTCGCCTCGCTGGTCGGCCTGGACCTGCGGCCCCGCCGGTTGCGCGATGCCTCCAACCTGTGGGCGGCTGTGCGCGACGCCCGGGGACCGCATGGACGGGACGCGATCTGGTCGCACCCCGACCTGCTGCCGACCCACGAGGACCTCGACGACCCGATGGGTTTCGTCGCCGGCGCCGAGACCGACGAGCCCACCGCCGAGGGCGAGCTCGACTTCGACACCGCGCTTGCGCAGCTGCTCGACGACGCCGAGACCGATGACGACGGGGACAGCCGCCCACCGCCTCCCCACGGGTGAGCCTGCACCGCGACACCGCCCGGGTCCTGGACGCCTGGTCCGCGCCCGACCCGGCCCAAGAACAGCTGCGGAGCACGTACCTCCAGCACCTGCTGCGTCATCCGGACGCGATGTCTCGTTCCTGTTCACCGGACCACATCACCGCCAGCGCCCTCATCGTCAGCCACGACCACCGGCGGGTGCTGCTCACACTGCACGCCCGGCTCGGACGGTGGTTGCAGACCGGTGGGCACTGCGAGGACGACCGGAGCCTGCACCGGGCGGCGCTGCGCGAGGCGCAGGAGGAGAGCGGCATGCAGGATCTCGTCATCGATCAGGTGCCGGTCCTGCTGTCCCGGCATCCGGTGCCCTGCGGGCCGCTGCGTCCGGCGCACCACCTCGACGTCCAGCACGTGTGCGTCGCGCTGGCCGACGCGGTGGCCGTGCGCGGCGAGGAGTCGCTGGACCTCGCCTGGTTCGACGCGGACGACCTGCCCGATCAGTCCGATGACTCGATGCGCAGGCTGGTCAACGCCTGTCTCGTCCGGCTCCGGCACCCGGTGTCGACCCTTCAGTCATCCCTGTCCCAGGGCAGCCCGGCGACCGCGGACACGCCCTCCAAGTAGCCTCGTGCCCGCTCGGTGCGGGGATAGCGCTCCACCATGACCCAGAAGTCGGGTCCGTGGCCGGAGACCAACAGGTGCGTCAGCTCGTGCACCAGGACGTAGTCGATCACCCATGGCGGCATCCCCTGCAGCCGCGCGGACAGCCGGATGGTGCGGTCGGGGATCGTGCACGAGCCCCAGCGCGTCTGCTGGTTGTCGACCCAGCGCACCGACTCCGGCACCGCCTGGCCGTCGAGGTATCGGCGGGACAGCTCCTCAGCGCGCGTCATCAGCTCGTCGTCAGTGGGGCGGCGCCGCCGTTCTCGTCGCTCGAGGCGGACCAGCATGGCCTCGACCCAGCGGTGCTCCTCGGCACCGCTCAGTCGAGCCGGCACCATCACGACCACCTTCTCACCCTCACGGTGGGCCGACACCGTACGAGTGCGCCGACGGCTGCGGCGGATCTCCACCTCGAGGCGTTCGCGGTCGCTGCCAGTCCGGTCGGTTGCCGTTGCGTCCCGCGCCATCTGCGTACCTCCCGCGTCGGGTTCGCGCCCCAACCTAGCCCGCGCGACGGCGACAAGCGCCGCCCATGCTGCGGCTGGGTGTCGTACGGTGACCGGAGCGCGCGTACGGCGGGCTGCACCGGACAACGGGGGCGATGAACACGGACACGTCAGGTGCCCAGCAGGACCCGCCCGCGACCCCACGGCCCGAGCGGCCCGCCATCCCCCGGCGCGCAGTGGCCCGGACCGCCCGGATGGCCAGCCTCCCCCTCGGCTTCGCCGGACGGGCCACGCTCGGGCTCGGACGCCGACTCGCCGGGGCCAACGCGGACGCGGTGAGCCGCGACGTACAGCAGCGCACCGCCGAACAGGTGTTCAAGGTGCTCGGCGAGCTCAAGGGCGGTGCGATGAAGTTCGGCCAGGCGCTGAGCGTGTTCGAGTCCGCATTGCCCGACGAGCTCGCGGCGCCGTACCGGGCGGCCCTCACCCAGCTGCAGGACGCCGCTCCCCCGATGGACTCCGGAACGGTCCACCGGGTGATCGCCGCCGAGCTCGGCCCCCGCTGGCGCGAGCAGCTCGTCGAGCTCGAGCCCGACCCGGCCGCTGCGGCGTCGATCGGACAGGTCCACCGCGGCCGGTGGCACGACGGCCGTCGAGTCGCGGTGAAGGTGCAGTACCCCGGTGCCGGGGAGGCGCTGTCCTCGGATCTGCGCCAGATCGCGCGGGTGGCCAGGATGGTCGGCCCCCTCGCCCCGGGGATCGAGGTCATGCCACTCGTCGACGAGCTGCGCGCCCGCATCGAGGAGGAGCTCGACTACCGGCTGGAGGCACAGGCTCAAGCCGTGTTCGCGGCCTCGTACGCCGCGGATCCCGACGTCGAGGTGCCAGCGGTCGTCGCACACACCTCCAAGCTGCTGGTGACCACCTGGATGGACAGCACCGGATCACTGGCCCGGCTGATCGCCGAGGGGTCCCAGGCCGACCGCGACCACTTCGGTGAGCTGTACGTGCGCTTCCTGTTCAGCGGTCCGGTCCGAACCGGGTTGCTGCACGCCGATCCGCATCCCGGGAACTTCCGGATGCTGCCCGACCGGCGGCTCGGCGTCGTCGACTACGGTGCGGTCGCGCGCCTGCCCGAGCACGGTCTGCCCAAGCCCATCGGCCGGCTGCTGCGCCGTGCCGTCGAGGACGACTACGACGCCGTGCTGCAGGGGTTGCGCGACGAGGGCTTCATCCGCCGCGGCGTGGATCTGGATCCTGGTGTGCTGCGCGACTTCCTCGGCCCGTTCGTCGAGCCGGCGCAGTCCGAGACGTTCCGCTTCAGCCGGGAGTGGATGCGCGGCCAGGCGAACCGGTTGTACGACCCGAACGACGCGCTGCCGGTCTCCCTCAAGATCAACCTCCCCCCGTCGTACCTGCTGATCCACCGGGTCTGGATCGGCGGTATCGGGGTGCTGAGCCAGCTCGGCGCCCAGGCGTCGTTCCGAGCCATCTGTGCGGAGTCCCTGCCGGGTTTCGCGGACGGCTGAGCGCGGGCACTACGGACCCACCATGGCAAGTTGTCACTTCCCATGGTTTGCGTCCCATGGGAAGTGCAGTTTCCCAGGGGACCCTGGTAAACCGCGCCACGCAAGACAGAGCACGACGCCAAGCGGCTGGTGGGTGCCGCGTAGGCTGTCCGACCGGGCCGGAGCATCCGGCGTGCAGGGCTGTGCAGACGGGCGGGTGAAGATGGCGCAGGGGCCGCACCGGGTCTTCCTCCACATCGGCGCTCCCAAGACCGGGACCACGTACCTGCAGCACATGCTGTTCGGCTACCGCACGCAGTTGCTCGCCGACGGGGTGAGCTACCCCGCCGACAGCTACGACGACCACTTCTTCGCCGCCGTCGACCTGCAGGCCCTCGACTTCAGCGGTGTGCCCCGTCCGGAGGCGGCAGGCGCCTGGGACCGGCTCACAGCGCGAGTGCACGCCTGGGAGGGCGTCAGCGTCGTCTCGCACGACGTGCTCGCCGGCGCCACGCCGGAGCAGGCCCGCCGGGCGATCGCCTCGTTCGCCCCCGCCGAGGTGCACGTGGTGCTGACCGCCCGTGACCTCGGTCGCCAGCTCCCCTCGCACTGGCAGGAGGACGTCAAGCACGGTCAGACCCGTACGTTTCGACACTGGTACGACGCCATCGCTCGACGTGAGGACGACGACTGGCAGCTGCGCTGGTTCTGGCGGGTCGAGGACCTGCCCGACATGCTGCAGCGTTGGGGCTCGACGTTGCCGCCCGAGCGCGTCCACGTCGTCACCGTCCCCCACCCCGGTGCGGACGAGGGAACGCTCTGGGCGCGCTTCGCCTCGGTCCTCGGTGTCGACCGCGACGACCTCGACCTCGACGTCGTGAGCCATCTCAACCGCGGCCTCGGCGTCGCCGAAGTGGCGTTGCTGCGGACCATCGCCGGGTTGCGGGACGACCGGCTCGACCAGCGCGCCTACGAGCATCTGGTCAAGGGTGTCCTGGCGCACGAGACCCTCGAGCGGGTCGATCCCGCCGGTGCGTTCGGGTTGCCACCGGACCTGCTCCCGCACGTCCGGGAGACGTCCCAGCGCTGGGTCCAGGCCATCTCCGCGGCAGGGTACGACGTGGTCGGTGACCTCGACGAGCTGCTTCCCACCGATCGCAAGGACGGCCGGCTCGACCCGGATGCCGCCGATGCGGCCGACATCGCCCGCATCGGTGCCTTCGCGCTGTACGAGACGACCGTACGACTGGCTCAGGAGCGGGAGGCAGCAGCCGAGCATGCCCGAGCGCTCCAGCGGGAGCTGTCTGCCGCGCACGAGGTGATCGCCGAGCACGAGGGGCTGCCTGCTGGTGAGCGGGTACGCCGCACGGTGGTGGAGATCGGGCGAAGGAACCGTGCCGTCGACGCCCTTCTCGGGACCTACCGGCGGCTCCGTCGTCGACCTTGACAGTGAATGGTGCTCGTCGGCGGCCATGTCCCCGTTCTACACCGCCGGCACGACGACGGTCCCGGTCCCCGGTGCAGGGGGCCGGGACCGTCTGTCTGCCCGTCAGATCGAGCTCCGCAGCGGCTGTTGCTGCGGTGTGACTCAGGCGCTCGTGACGCGGGCCAGGTGCAGCGTGGCTGCCTTGGTCGCGCGTTCGGCCCGACGGTTCAGGCGCTGGGCTGCGGCCAGGTGGTAGGCCTGCCGTGCTTCCTGCGCTTGGCGGAGGCGCTCGCGATCATGCGCTCGCGCCAGTTCCTCGGACATGAGGTACATGGTGTGACTCCTGGTATCAGTGCTGGACAAGGTGGTGTTCCTGGTGTGTCGGTCAGGCCGCGGCGGCATCCTTGCGGGGGCGTCCGCGTGGGCGCTTGCGCGGGATGACGGTGCCCTGAAGGAAGAGCTCGCCACCCCAGACGCCCCACGGCTCACGACGATCGAGCGCACCGGCCAGACACTGCGCACGTACGGGGCAACCGAGACACAGGGCCTTGGCCTCCTCCACGTCCGCGGGCGTCTCGGCGAAGAACAGCTCGGGGTCGTAGTTCCTGCACGGCAGTGCACGGTCATCGACCGTGCCGGGGTCGACCCCCGGCAGTGCTTCGAGAACGCTGATGGTCATCAGTCACCTCCTTGTGACCTGTCGGTCTGACGGTGGGACTCGGCAAGAAGTCCCGGGAAAGACAAGGGCCGCGGAATCCGTCGATGGGATTCCGCGGCCTGGAGGTGCCGGTCTGAACTGACGTTCTAGATCGGTGGACCCCAGGCCCGGCGTCCCATGAGGACGGCCTTGTCGGTCGAGCGGATGCCGTCGACTGCACGACCACGGGCGGCGAAGCCGGCAAACGTGTCGGACGTGGTGTCGACGCGACGATCCGTGAGGACGGACTCCTGGCGTGCGTACGCGAACGCGTTCCCCTGGGTGGGCAGGAGGGCGCGATCGCACATGCGCGGTCGAGTGGTCGCGGTGGACGGATCGGTCATGTGGTTGATGATCATCGGGCCCCTCCTTCCAGCTGTGCTTCGAGGCCGTGGTGGCACTCGATCGAGGTCTCGCTGTCGGCGTGATCCGGTAAAGGACGCGCGCGGAGCAGGTGCTTACCGAATCGAGCGAGACGAGCGTACGCCCCCGGCGAACGGCCGCGCAAACGAATTACCGCAACTCTCGATGAACTTCTGCGGGCCGCTTCACCCGCGCGTCACCGGCGCCGCACATCGACAAAACGTCCTCGCCGTACTTGTCCAGCTTGGCCTTGCCGAGCCCGGGGATCGCGAGCAGCGAGCGGGAGTCCGCAGGCCGCGACTCCGCGATCGCGGTGAGGGTCGCATCGGTGAACACGCAATAGGCCGGAACCTTCTGCTCACCGGCCCGCTCGGCCCGCCAGGCACGCAGCTGCTCGTACAGCTGCTCGTCGTAGCTGGCTGGGCAGTCGTCACAGCGACCGATCTTGCGCTCGGCCGCGGACGACAGCAGGCCTCTGCACGTGCGGCACCGGGCCGGTGCCTTGACCGTGCGGCCCGACTTCGCTCCCCGGCGACCGCCTGCCGCCTCGGCGCCCGCTCCGGGCAGGATGCCATCGAGGAAGCGGGTGGCTCCCCGGTTGCCCCGCGAGCCCGGCGATCGGGCCGCCGCCCACGACACGTGCAGCGTCGTCCGGGCCCGGGTGAGCCCGACGTAGAACAGCCGGCGCTCCTCCTCGACCGCCTCAGCAGTGGAGGCGTACACGATCGGCACCGTGCCCTCGTGCATGCCGGCCATGAACACGGTCTCCCACTCCAGGCCCTTGGCGGAGTGCATCGTGCTCAGCGTGACCCCTTCGGCGACCGGTGCATGCTGGGCCTGGGCCCGCCGCGCGAGCTCGGCGGCCAGCGCGGGCAGGTCGGCTGCAGGCTGCTCGGCGGCGAAGTCCTGCGCCATCGTCACCAGCGCCTGCAGGGACTCCCAGCGGTTGCGTTGCGCTCCGGCCGCCGCTGGTGCCTCCGGGCGCCAACCCATCGTCGACAGGACGGAACGGGTGTCTGCGACCAGGTCGGACGTGACCTCAGCGGCCCGTGCGGCGCCGCGCAGCAACGTGACCGCCTGGCGCACCTCGGGCCGCTCGAAGAAGCGCTCGACGCCGCGCACGACGTACGGGATCCTGCGATCGGTCAGCGCGTCCTCGTAGCCCTGGGACTGGGCGTTGATCCGGAACAGCACGGCGATGTCCCGCAGCGCATGTCCGTCATCGCGCAGGCGCTGGATCCGGGCGGCGACGTCGTCGGCCTCGGCCACCTCGTCGCTGTGCCCGGCGAACGTCGGCTCCGGACCCGCCGCACGTTGGGCACGCAGCACCACTGCAGGGGCCGGCGACCCGTTGGACGGCCGGCGGCCGTGCGCCACGGCGTTGGCGGCCTGCACGACCTGCGGGGTCGAGCGGTAGTTTCGGACCAGCTCGATCCGCTGGGTGCCCGGGTGCTTGGCGGCGAAGCCGGTCAGGTAGTCGGCGCAGGCGCCGGCGAAGGAGTAGATGGTCTGCATCGGGTCCCCGACGACGCACAGTTCGTCGCGGCCACCGAGCCACAGGTCGAGCAACGCCACCTGGATCGGGCTGACGTCCTGGAATTCGTCCACCACGAACCATTTGTACTGTCGGCGCACCGTGGCAGCGACCCGCTCGTCCTCGGTGAGCAGCGCCGCGCAACACAGCAGGACGTCCTCCATGTCGATGCGCCCACGGTCGCGCTTGACCTGCTCGTACGTCGCGAAGATCCGCCCGGCCTCGGTCAGGTCGACACCCGCGGGGCTGCGTCCGGCCCCGTCGGCTCGGCGTGCGTAGTCCTCGGGCGACACGTTGCTCACCTTGGCCCACTCGACCTCGCCGGCGAGGTCACGCAGCAGGGCGGAGTCGGCGCGGACGCGGCAGCGGGAGGCCGCCTCGGCGAGCAGGGAAAGCTTGGAGGCCATCAACTCGGGCAGCTCGCCTCCGAAGACCTGCGGCCAGAAGTAGCGAGCCTGCCGCAGGGCGGCGGCGTGGAACGTGCGGACCTGGACCCCCGGGGTGCCGAGCTGGTGCAGCCGGGAGCGCATCTCCCCCGCGGCGCGCGTGGTGAAGGTGACAGCGAGCACCTCGGTAGGGACATACATGCCCTGCTCCACGCCGTGCGCGATGCGGTGCGTGATCGCCCGCGTCTTGCCCGTGCCGGCACCGGCGAGCACGCACACCGGCCCGCGCAGTGCGGTGGCGACGGCTCGCTGCTCAGGGTCCAGCCCCTCCAGCAGTCGGTCGGCATCGCTCACGCGGCATCACTCACGGGGCTCCTCGGCGTACGGATCGGAATAGCTGTGGACGGACGACGTTGAACTCGATGACCACACTAGATCCCGGGAGGGACAACGCATGTCTGCCCAATCCACGTCGGCGAAGTTCACGATGTACTCCACGCCGTGGTGCGGCTACTGCCACCGGTTGAAGAGCCAGCTCGAGCGTGAGGGCATCGAGTTCGACATGGTCGACATCGAGCAACAGCCCGACGCCGTCGCGATCGTGGAGCGGGTCAACCACGGCAACCAGACGGTGCCCACGCTGGTGTTCAGCGACGGCTCCGCGCTGACGAACCCCTCGGTCGCGCAGATCAAGGCGCAGCTCGCCTCCTGAGCCGGCTGCTCACCAGTTGCCAGGGACCTCGCCGCCGTACCACGTCTCGATCAGCCAGCGCGAGATCGACAGCCTGCCGGGCAGGCGGACGCTACCTCCGGCAGCCAGCGCCGTGAGCTGCTCACGGGTCACCCAGCGTGCCTCGGCGATCTCCACGCCGTCCACGTCGATGTCGGTGCCCTCCGCCACCGCGAAGAAGCCGACCATCAGGCTCGACGGGAACGGCCACGCCTGGCTCGCCCCGTAGCTGACCGTCGAGATCGTGATCCCGACCTCCTCCGCGACCTCACGACGCACCGCGTCCTCGAGGGCCTCCCCCGGCTCGACGAAGCCGGCCAGGGTGGAGAAGCGTCCTGCCGGCCATACCCGCTGACGGCCGAGCAGCGCCCGGTCGACGGAGTCGATGACCAGCATGATCACGGCGGGGTCCGTCCGCGGGAAGTGTGACGCCTGACAGACCGGACAGCGCCGGACGTGACCCGCATCGGCGGCCACGGTCTCGGCTCCGCAACGTGCGCAGCGCGGGTGGGTGCGGTGCCAGTTGGCCAGGCCGGCTGCGTGTGCCATCAGGCTGCCGCCCAGCGGATCGAGCGCCGCGGCCGCCTCCCGGGTGCTCACCCGACCGGACTGCTCGGGTACCTCGTCCACCAGCACTGCGAGGTATGTCGGCCCGCCGTCGCCCTCGCCCAGTACGGCTCGGTCGCCTGGCGGGGCCTGGGACGGCGGCAGCAGCTCGAGGTGTTCGCCATCGAGCACGACGTGTCTGCCGTCGGTGACCACGACGCACGGCTCGTTCTGCTTCCACAGCCCGGTCGCCCAGTCGTCGTCGCCCCGTACCAGGCCGAGACGGTCGTGCCACGCGCGCGCGAAGGCGAACTCGGGGGTCAGCGTGCGCGGGTCGGGTGGCGAGGCGTCGGGCACGCGGAGCAGCCTACGGCGGGCCGGCCTCGGCGAGCCGGACAGCCGGCGCTGGAGCGCGCCTCGATTTGGTCACGGGGTGGCATCGTGACCGTAGGTTCGTAGCGGGGCCACCCCGTACCGAATGGGTGAGGCAGTGGAGCCACCCAGTCACGTCGGCTGGATACGCTGCCGCGATGAGCACCCACATCGGCGCGGCGGCAGGTCAGATTGCACCCCGCGTCCTCATGCCGGGCGATCCGCTTCGGGCACAGTGGATCGCCGAGACCTTCCTCGAGGACGCCACCTGCGTGACGCGGGTGCGCAACATGCTCGGCTTCACCGGGACGTACCGCGGGGAGCCGGTCAGCGTGCAGGGCTCGGGCATGGGGCAGCCGTCGATCTCGATCTATGCCACCGAGCTGTTCACCGAGTACGACGTGCAGCAGGTGGTACGCGTCGGGTCCTGCGGTGCACTCGCCGAATCGCTGGCGCTGCGCGACCTGGTGATCGCGACCAGCGCCGCGACGGACTCCGGCGCCAACAAGTTGCGATTTCACGGCCTGGATTTCGCGCCCTGCGCTGACTTCGGGCTGCTGCGTGCGGCGCACGACTCGGCGGTCGGACGCGGTCTCGCCCCTGCAGTCGGGCAGATCTTCTCCTCTGACACGTTCTACAACCCGCGACCCGAGCTGACCGACCTGCTCGCCGACCACGGTGTGCTCGCCATCGAGATGGAGGCGAACGCGCTCTACACCCTCGCCGCCGCCCACGGCCGTCAGGCGCTCGCGATCTGCACGGTGTCCGACCACATCAGGACCGGCGAGCAGACCACCGCAGCCGAACGCGAGCAGACCTTCGGCGACATGGTCGAGGTGGCACTCGACGCCATCCTGGCCGTGCCACTGCGCTGACGATGGCCGGTGAGGGGTCCCGGTCAGTCGCCTACGCCGACGACCAGTTCCCCGACGGCTGAGCACGGCGACAGCTCAGCCAGCCGCACGTCGAAACAACTCCTCGATACCGGCGCGGTCCGGCAGCCCCGCGGGCCGCACCACCTCCGCGTCGCGCACGTAGTAGAACCCCGCGCTCACCGCCTGCAGCGGCAGGCCGTGCATCTCCGCCCACGCGAGCCGGTAGATCGCCAGCTGCAGCGGGTCGGCGTCCTGGCGTCGCCCGGTCTTCCAGTCGATGACCTCGAAACCGTCGGCCGTCGGGTACACCGCGTCGATCCGACCGGTGACGACCTGCCCGGCGAGCAGCAGCGTGAACCCGGCCTCGACCGCATGCGGCACCCGGTCGCCGAACGGGCCTTCCGCGAACGACTTCTTCAGCAGCTCGAGGTCCTCGTGGTCGGTGATGTCGGTATCGGCCCGCCCCGGGAGGTCGGCAGGATCCAGCAGCGACTGCTGACCGACGTGTGACTCCACCCAGCTGTGGAAGCGGGTCCCGAACCGGGCAGCCGGCGACGGGAGGCGCGGCATCGGCCGGGCGAAGTCGCGAGCCAAACCGGCCGGGTCGTCACGCAGCCGCTGCACCGTGGTGGTCGACAGGGAGGGTGGCAGCTCGACCTGAACTCGGCCTCGAGCGGCGGCTTCCGCCTCGTTCACGAGCTGGGCGATCTCGCTGTCCAGCGCCGCCAGGTCGAGTCCGGTCTCGACACGCACCGCCTGCCGGACCTCCTCGGACTCCGGCGAGCGGTCCGCACCCAGAGGCCCGGTCGGCTCGTCCATCGCGGCCCGCACCGCGTCCGCAGCGACCTGTCGGCGAGCGATGCGGTCCTCGTCCAGGCTGCCTGGGAATCGGACCGGCGTCGCCGACTCCAGCACCGGGTTGCGGCTGCCGTCGACGGGCGCCTCGGCGTGCCATGGCGCCACGTCGGTCTGGGGGTCGACCGCGCCGTGCAGCTCGAGCAGGTACGGCGACGGACCTCGCGGCGTGGCCTGCGTGCGACCCCACCAGTGCCCGCTGCCCACCAGCAGCTCCTTGGCGCGGGTCACGGCGACGTAAACCAGGCGCCGCTCCTCCAGCTCCGCGTGCTCGCGGCACTGAGCCGAGTAGTCGTTGATGCCCCGCGTGCTCCACTCAGCGAGCACCGGGAGCCTCCTGCGGTCGCCGCGCAGTGGCCACGGCACATCCTGGGCCGACCACTGCCAACGGGAGCGGGCCTTGGCCGACGGGAAGACGCGGGCGGAGAGGAACGGCAGCAGCACACCGCGCCACTCCAGCCCCTTGGCCGCATGCACGGTGAGCAGCTTCACCGAGTCCGACCCCGAGGGCTCGGCGAGCGTCATCCCCCGGTTGTAGAGCGCTTCGGCGTCCAGGTAGGCGACCAGGCCGTGGACCGACGCGAACGGGTCGTGTGCCGCGAAGTCCGCCACGGTCTCCAGCAGCAGCGCCACGTTGTCGGCGGCTTGGTGGGCGTCCGGGCTGCTCGATGCCGCCAGCTCGACGTCGAGACCGAGGGTGAGGACCACACGGCGGACCAGGTCGCTCAGCGGTTCGCCGGCCGCCCGGCGCAGCATCGACAGCTCCGCAGCCAGAACTGCGAAGCGTGCGCGAGCTTGCGGCGAGTACGCCTTGTCGCCGGGGTCGGCCAGTGCGTCGGACAGCGAGGCGACCTCGCTCGGGTCGATGCCGACCACAGCGGCATCCAAGGCAGCGGCCAGATCGTTCCCGACCGGGCCGGCGCCACCGCGTACCAGCTCCTCGGAGCGCTCACCGAGCAGCGCGAGGTCGCGTACGCCGACCCGCCAGCGCGGACCGGTCAGCAGACGTAGCAGCGCGGCGTTGGCGGTCAGGTCGCAGACCACCCGCAGGGTGGCCACGACGTCGGCGACCTCCGGCTGGCTCAGCAGGCCGGACAGCCCGACCACCTCGGCCGGGATGCCCGACCGGCGCAACGCCCCGGTCAGCTCCGCGAGCTCGGCGCGGTTGCGGACCAGCACCGCGATGTCGGACCACCGCGCGGGCGGCCCGGTGCGGCTGAGATCCGCCCGCATGCGCCGCACCGCTCCGGGGGCCCAGGCGATCTCGTCGACGACACTTTCGTGCAGCGCCAGGGTGATCCCGCCCTGCGGGGCACCGGCACGCACGCACAACTGCTCGGCACCCTGGTGGGCGGCGTACAGCGGGCCGGCGAGCCTGTTGGCGGCCTCGAGGACGCGCACGGCACACCGGCGGTTGACCATCAGCGGGTACGTGGGCGCGGCCATGCCGTCGCGCTGCGGGAAGTGCACGCCGAAGTCGTCGATGTTGTCGACCGAGGCCCCCCGCCAGCCGTAGATGGCCTGGCACGGGTCGCCGACCGCGGTCACGGCATGCCCGCGACCGTCCTGGCCGGGACCGCCGCTGAAGAGACCCTGCAGCATCCGGCGCTGGGAGACCGAGGTGTCCTGGTACTCGTCCAGCAGCACGGCCTTGAACCGGGCCCGCTCGCTGAGGCCGACCTCGGGGCACTCGATCGCCAGCCGGGCGCCGGCGGCCATCTGGTCGGAGAACTCAGCGATCTCCTCGTCGGCCTTCAGGGCACGGTAGGCAAGCACCAGCTCGAGCAGCTCGTCGCGCTCACACGACGTCGCCACAGCCTCGTTGATCTTGACCAACGGCTTGCCGCTCTTGCCGAACGGCTGCTGCTGCAGGGTCTCTCGCAGTGCTCGGTCGTGCTCACGCAGCTGCTGCACGCTGACCAGGTGGTCCTGCAGCTGCGCGTCGAGGGACAGGATCGCCGTGACCACCGTGGACAGGTTGCCGCTGAGCCGCTCGACCGGGTGCGACGAACCGGTGACCACCCGGGCGGCGAGCTGGAAACGGGTGGCGTCGGAGACGACCCGCAGGCCCGGCTCAAAGCCGAGCCGCAGCCCGTGCTCGGTCAGCAGGCCGCCGGCGTACGCGTGGTACGTGGAGACGGTCGGCTCCGCGAGCTCCTCGTCGAAGCGAGCCGTACGGGTCGTGCGGGTCGTGCGGGTCGCGGACGCGAGCCTGTCCAGCGCCCCCCGAATCCTCGCGTCGAGCTCGCCGGCTGCCTTGTTGGTGAAGGTCAGCCCGAGAAACTCGCAGGGGCGGACCCGGCCGGTGCCGACCAGCCACACCACGCGCGCGGTCATCACCGTGGTCTTGCCGGACCCGGCACCGGCGACTACCACGCCCGGCTCGAGAGGTGCGGTGACGATCCGCATCTGCTCGTCGCTCATGTCGATCCCGAGCACGTCGCGCAGCTGATCGGGATCGCGCAGCACCGGGCGCGGCCCGGACACCGATGGTGACAGGACAGCCGGCTCAGTCATCGTCGTCCGCTGCGACCCGACGGTCGACCGAGAGCAGCGAGGCGCCCGCGGCCTGGGCCGGACAACAGCTGGTGAAGTCGCACGAGCGACAGTGGCTGCCCGTCGTGGCGGCGAAGTCCTCGGCCCGCACGGTCGCGACCACCGATGCCAGCTGCTCCTCGGCGAACGAGTTCTCGGTCAACGACGGCTGGTGCTGAACCTTCGTCGCACCGCGCACCGACGTGCGCAGCTGAACCAGCTCGGCGCCAGCGAGGCGGGTGGGGCCGGGCACCAGCTCGTCGACCGCACCGTGCCGCACGGCGAGCTGGTAGACGCCGAGCTGGGGGTGCTCGGCGATGTCGGAGCTCTTGGGAGCCTGCCGCCCGGTCTTGAAGTCCACCACGACCACCCGTCCGTCGGCGTCGACCTCCACCCGGTCCATCGACCCACGCAGCACGACCGGCTGACCGGCCACCGCGAAGTCGACCTCGAACGCGTGCTCGGCGGCGAGTGGCTCACGTCCGCGGTCGGCCAGGTGCCAGGAGACGAACCGCTCGAGTGCGGCCTCGGCCTCGACGCGCTCGGCCGCACCGGCCCAGGGCACGGCGAAATCCAGCTGGTGCCACACCCGGTCCAAGCATGCCCGCAGCTGCGCCGGCTCGGCGTCCACGTCGCCCGCCGTCACCGCCGCCACCAGCGCATGCACGACGCTGCCGAAGCCGGTGGCGGTGGTCTGTGCGGTGGCGCCGCCGGCCTCGCGCCCGAGGAACCAACGCAACGCGCAGCTCGAGACGGCGTCCACCGAGCTGGCCGACAATGCGAGGGCGGCATCCACCGGGCGTACGGGCACCTCGGACTCACTCGGCGGCAGGACGCCCCACCAGCGGTCTGGGTCGGCTGCCGGCACCAGTGCGCCGGCGGGAGCCGGCAGTGCGCCGATGGTGGCGATCCGGCGGGCCAGGGCCACTTGTACCTCCGGGTCATCGGTCGCCTCCACCTGACGGCGCAGCTCCCCCAGCAACCCACGCAGTGACAGCGGGCGACGCGGGCGGCCCCGGGCGGCGTCCCGCAGGCGTTCGACCGCGGTTGGCTCCTGCGCATTCACTGCTCCGGGCCCGGGCTCGACCAGCTCGGTCAGGAAGCGGGAGGGCTGGTCGCCGTCGTCGCCCTGACTGGCCACGGCGGTCAGGACGACACGTTGCCGGGCCCGGGTCACCGCGACGTAGAACAGTCGACGCTCCTGCGCCAGCAGGGCAGCTCGCGACGGCGACGCGGGCGCCTGGTCGCCTCCCTCGAGCAGGCGGTCTGCCTGCAGCAGCGATCCGCGGTGCCGTACGTCGGGCCACACGCCTTCCTGGACGCCGGCCACCACGACCACCCGCCACTGCAGCCCCTTGGAGCGGTGAGCGGTGAGCAGCCGGACTGCCGGGGTTCGGCGGGTGCCGAGGTCGGCAAGGCTCTGACCCGGGATCTGGTGGGCGTCGATCTCGTCCAAAAAGGCCCGCACACCGCGCCGTTGCTGCCGCTCCTGTGCCCGCGCCGCCTGGTCGAACAGGCTGCACACGGCGTCGAGGTCGTGGTCGGCTCGCACGGCGCCGACTCCACCGGCATCCACCTCGGCGGCCAACCGGCGTGGCCACCGCGAGCCGGTCCACAGGTGCCACAGGACCCGCTCGACCGGCTCCCAGGCCTCGACCATGTCCGCCGCCTGCTCCAGCAGGGTCGCGAACCGGGCGACCGTCGCGGCCTCCGGGGAGCGCAGTCCCGTCACCACCGAGGAGTCGGTGACGGCCTCGGCCAGCAGGACCGAGGATGGCCGGTGGTCGTGGCGACGCAGCTGCTGGGCGAGCCGGCGGACCTGGCGCGGGTCCATCCGGCACAGCGGCGAGGTGAGCAGTGCCTCGGCGTCGAGGCGGGGCCCCAACGGCTCGGGTGCCACGCGCATCGCCACGATCTCGAGCACCGCCCGCACGGCCATGACAAGGGTCCTGACGGCTGGTTCGGCGTTCAGCGGGATCTCGTCACCGGCGACCTCGACCGGCACGCCGGCCGCGACGAGCGAGCGGCGCAGCCGCGGGATGGACCCGCTGGTTCGTACGAGCACCGCCATCTGCGTCCACGGCACTCCGTCGTCGAGGTGGGCGCGGCGCAGCAGGTCGGCGATGTTCTCCGCCTCGGCGGCGGGACTGGTGAAGGTGACGACCTCGACCGTGCCGTCTGCGTGCGGCGGGTCCAGCGGCTGCGGTGAGCGGAACGCGGTCCGGGTGGCTTCGTCGAGGCCCGGTGGCAGCGGCAGCCGGGCGGCGACCGTACGGGAGGCGGCCAGGATCCGCGCTCCGAAGCGCCGGGTGCAGGACAGCGCCAAGACCGGTGCCGGTGTCCCCTCGCACGTCGGAAAGTCGGTGGGAAAGCCCAGGATGCCGCGGACGTCGGCGCCGCGGAAGGCGTAGATGGACTGGTCGGGGTCCCCGACGGCGACCAGGTCGCGGCCGTCGCCGGCGAGCCCGCGCAGCAGGCCGACCTGCGCCGGGTCGGTGTCCTGGTACTCGTCGACGACGACGAGCCCGAACTCCCGACGCAGCACCGCCTGGTGCTCGGGGGTGCCGGAGATCAGCCGGGCACGGTGCACGATCTCGGCGTGGTCGACGAGCCCCTGGCGATCCATCACCTGGAGGTACTCCTCGAGGAACCCTCCTGCCGCGACCCAGTCGGGGCGTTCGTGCGCCCGACCGGCCGCACTGAGCTGGTCGGGGTCCAGACCGAGCGCGCGCACCTGCGCGAGCATCCGGGACAGCTCCGGAGCCATGCCCTTGGCCGTGACCGCGGCCCGCAGGCTGCGCGGCCAGGTTTGCGGCCCGTCCTCGAGGCTGCCGTCGAGCAGCTCCCGGATGCGCACGTCCTGCTCGGCCGCGCTCAGCAGCTGCAGGGGCGACGTGTAGTCCGCAGCGTCACTGAAGCGCCGGACCAGCGCGTAGCAGAAGGAGTGGAACGTGGTGGCCGTCGGCGGGGCGGAGCTCTGGCCGAGTCGCGCGAGGATCGCCGAGCGCAGCTGATCGGCCGCCTTGCGGCTGAAGGTCAGGAGCAGCACCTGCTCGGCACGCAACCCACGGCGCTGCACCCGGTCGGCCACCAGCTCCACCAGGGTGGTCGTCTTGCCGGTGCCAGGACCGGCCAGCACCAGCAGCGGACCGCCGGGATGATCAAGCACCGCACGCTGCGAGGCGTCCAGCTCCGGCGGGCCCGCCGGGGCGGTCGGGGGACGACGAAGCACGTACGAACGAGGCATGCCGACACTTCAGCAGGCGGCTCCGACAGTCCCCGTAGGCCTGTCCGGTCGGGCCGGTCAGCTGTCACGCCAAGCGGCCCGGTTCCCTGCAACGCCGGACGCAGGTGCCGGGCCGCCCCGACATGGCAGAGACGGGACATGCAAACGACCGGACGTACGGGGGTTACGTCGCCCGCACGCCGCACCGGGCACGATGGGTGCCGTGACGCAGCCCGCACCGCAGCCCGCACCGGCGTCCACGACGGACCGACGACGGATCGGCGCCGAGATCTGGATCGTGCTCGGTCTGTCGCTCGGCGCCTCGGCCGTGTACGCCGTGGTCAGCCTGATCGCGAAGCTGACGGCCGGACCACTGCGTGAGCAGACGGCCACGTTGAACGCCTCCCGCAGTCCCCGTGAGTACCTCGACCTCAGCTATCAGCTGCTCGGCATCGGCTTCGGTGTCGTACCGGTCATGCTCGCGCTCTACCTGCTGTGGACGCCCGCTCGTACGGCTCGTGCACGGATCGGTCTCGACCTGCGCCTGCCGGGGGGTGACCTGGCGTACGGAGTCGTCCTGGCGGCCGTCATCGGCGTGCCGGGCATCGCGCTCTACCTGATCGGCCGGTGGCTCGGGGTGACGGCCACCGTGGTCCCGAGCGGGCTGGACGCGTACTGGTGGACGGTCCCGGTACTCATCCTGTCCGCGGTGCAGAACTCACTGCTCGAGGAGGTCGTGGTGGTGGGCTACCTCATGACCCGGCTGCGGGAGCTCGGCTGGACAGTCGGCGCGACGATCCTCACCAGTTCGCTGGTCCGCGGGTCCTACCACCTGTACCAGGGCCTCGGCCCCGGCCTCGCCAACGCAGTGATGGGCGTGATCTTCGGCTACTGGTACCACCGCACGGGGCGGGTGATGCCGCTCGTCGTCGCGCACACGATCCTGGACATCGTCGCGTTCGTCGGGTACGCCTACGTCAAGGACCTGGGGGTGCTGCAGTAGCGCGACGTCAGGAAGCCGGCGACCACGCCGCCCGTGCCATGTCGACGCGGGTGGCCCCGGCGTCACCGACGGCCCTACCTCGCAGAGCCGTCCCCTCGACCCGGTAGTGCTCCAGCGCCCGCCGCTCGTGGCTCGGCGGAAGGGATCCGTCCGTGCGAACGACCCGCCACCACGGGACCCCGCCCCCGTCGGTCGCCAGCACGTTGCCGACGCGTCGCGGCCCGCAGCGTCCGACGTGGTCGGCGATCGCGCCGTAGGACATGACCCGGCCCGGCGGGATCCGTTCGACCAGGCTCAGCACGTCCTCGACGTACCGCTCGCGCTCCTCGGTGTCCACGGGGGCAGGGTCAGTGGCACGGCCGGCGTCAGTACGACGGCTGGCTCGGGTCGATCTGGTTGACCCAGGCCACGATGCCGCCGCCCACATGGACGGCGTCGGCAAAGCCTGCACCCTTGAGCACCGCGAGCGCCTCGGCCGAACGGGCACCGGACTTGCAGTGCAACACGACGGGCGTGTCCTGGCTCAGCCGGTCGAAGGCGTTGCCGTTGAGGAACTCGCCCTTGGGAATCAGGACGGCACCCGGGATCTGGTTGATCTCGTACTCGTTGGGCTCGCGGACGTCGACCAGCGTGAAGTCGCGGGTGCCCTCCGCACGCTCCTTGAGCATGTGCTCGAGCTGGACGACCGAGATCGTCGAGCCGGCGGCCGCGTCGGCTGCCTCGTCACTGATCGCCCCGCAGAAGGCCTCGTAGTCGATCAGCCCGGTGATGGGCTGACCGTTGGGGTCGCGGTTGACGGTGAGCTTGGTGTACTCCATCTCCAGCGCGTCGAAGACCATCAACTTGCCGACCAGGGGCTCCCCGATGCCGGTGATCAGCTTGATCGCCTCGTTGACCATGATCGAGCCGATCGACGCGCACAGGACACCCAGCACGCCGCCCTCGGCGCACGAGGGCACCATGCCCGGCGGCGGCGGCTCGGGATACAGGTCGCGGTACTGCGGCCCGTGCTCCGCCCAGAAGACCGACACCTGTCCGTCGAACCGGAAGATCGAGCCCCACACGTACGGCTTGTTCAGCAGCACGGCGGCGTCGTTGACGAGGTACCGGGTGGCGAAGTTGTCGGTGCCGTCCACGATCAGGTCGTAGCCGGCGAAGATGTCCAGCACGTTGTCGTTGTCCAGGCGGGTGTCGTGCAGCACGACGTGGACGTACGGGTTGGTCTCGGTGATCGACTCCAGGGCCGAGACCGCCTTCGACTTTCCGATGTCGCTCTGGCCGTGGATGATCTGACGCTGCAGGTTGGACTCGTCGACCTCGTCGAACTCCACGATGCCGAGCGTGCCGACTCCCGCCGCGGCGAGGTACAGCAGCGCCGGGCTGCCGAGTCCGCCGGCGCCGACGACGAGGACCCTGGCGTTCTTCAACCGCTTCTGGCCGGTCATGCCGACATCGGGGATGATCAGGTGACGGCTGTAGCGACGCACCTCGTCGGTGGTCAGCTCTGCGGCTGGTTCGACCAGCGGGGGCAACGACACGTTCGACTCCTCCAGGCCATCGGACTGGGCCAGAGGCCCATGGGCTTTCACCGGGAACAACTCTCCCGACTCCACCGATGTTCCTTGCCCGCACCCGATGCCTGCAGCCCCGTCCCACACCGCGGACGGTTAGCCGCCGTTCCTCGTCCGGATCTCCAGCGTGGCCACCTCGCCGGTGCTGACGGTGACGAAGCCGATCCTCGGTCCAGTGACACCGGCCTCGGTGACGCGGACTCGGTACCGGCCCGGCATGAGGTCCACGACGCCGAACCAGCCGGAGCCGTCGGTCCGTGCGGTGCCGGCCAGGCCGCCACCGTGCTGGCGGAGGACCGTGATCGAGGCCTGGTCCAGCGGCGTACCGTCCCGGTCGACGGTGGTGCCGGCGAGGTGTCCGGTGGTGAGCTCCGTCTTCCAGTCCATCTCCGGCACGGCTGCAGGCTCGCTGAACAGCGACTCGGTGAGCGACTGCGCCAACCGGTCGCGCTCGGCATCCTTGACGGCCGGGTCGGTCGAGGCGGTGGCGGTCATCGAGGGGTTTGCGTAGGAGTAGCCGTTCCACCCGGCGACGCCTGCCGAGACCGCTGCCCGGGCCTGCATCACCTCGGCGTACGGCCGGGTGTTCTCCCAGCCGCCGTACGTCTGCGGACCGACCGCGTACGTGATCCCGTTGACGCTCAGCCGGTCCGACGAGTCCCGCTGGTACATGGTGAGGTAGATCTGGCGCACCAGGGCGCTCACCTGGTCACGCCTCCACTGGCTGAACTCCTCGTCGTCGGCGGAGGGCACATCGCTGCGACCGGTCTCCTCGGCGAGCCGCCGCAGCGACGTCTGCGAGTAGCCCAGTCGTTCTGGAAGGTTGGCGCTGTTGTAGTCGGGATAGCGGATGTAGTCGAGGTTGACGACGTAGTCCACGGCATCGGGGTGAGCGGGGTCGATGAAGGCATCGGTGCGCGGGTACAGCGCGTCGTTGCAGAAGCAGTCGCAGCGGCGGCCGACCTGGACCACGAGAACGTTGGCGTTGGCGTCCTTCGCATCTGCGACGAGCTGATCCGCCTGGGCCGGCGAGTAGATGCCCCGGTTGAACGCGTCCACCCAGTAGCCGCGCCACTGCTCGGACTGCTCATCTGCGCCGACCGGGGCCGATCCCCAGTGTCGACAGCATCGCGACTGCGAGCACCGTGGTGAGGAACCTGCGCATGGCACTCCCTGTGTAGCCAAAGGTCTAGAACATCAGACCATTGGTCACCTCAGGATGAAGAGGACATCCTGTAAGGGGTGATTGCTGGATCGGTCCTCGCAGTTGCCGGGGTGCGGTTACGATTTGCGTCGTCCGTGTGCGCCAGGCGCGGGCGCGAGCTCGAGCACCCGGACCGTGAGGGACATGTGACGCAGATCCGTGAGACGCCGCGCCGTGGCACCCGCCTGCCCCGCAGCGCACGACGCGCCCAGCTGCTCGACGCGGCTCTCGAGGTCTTCGTCACCAACGGCTACCACTCCGCGGCGATGGACGAGATCGCCGAGCGGGCAGGCGTGTCCAAGCCGGTGCTGTACCAGCACTTCCCCAGCAAGCTGGAGCTCTACATCGCGCTGCTGGACACGTCCTGCGACGACCTGCTGCAGGGCGTTCGCGAGGCGCTCGACTCCGTACCCGCCAACAAGGAGCGGGTCACCGCCACGATGGCTGCGTTCTACGACTACGTCGCCGGCGCCAAGGCGGCCTTCCGACTGGTCTTCGAGTCCGACCTGACCAACGACCCCCACGTACGCGAGCGGGTCGACCGGGTGACCAACGAGTCGGCCGCCCTGGTCGCCGAGGTGATCGCCGAGGACACCGCGCTGCCGGCCGAGGCAGCGAAGCTGCTCGCGGTCAGCCTCGTCGGCATGGCCCAGGTGAGCGCCCGCTACTGGGTGGCACACGAGGATTCCAGCCTCGACCAGGAGACCGCGGTGGCGCTGGTGAGCGGGCTGGCCTGGCGCGGGATCCGCGGCTACCCGCTGGGCGGTGAGCAGGCGCACGGCGTTCGGGAGCACGGGCGCCGCGCGCCGTCCTGACGCGGCTCCGCAGCAGGCCGCGAGGAATTCACCCCGTACTGCCGGGCTACGCTCGCGGCATCGTCGACACGGCCCCGTACCGGGGACGTGCGTCACGTCAGACAGGAGGCCTCGTGGAGGTCAAAATCGGTGTGCAGCACACCACCCGCGACATCGTGTTCGACACCGAGCAGAGCCGTGACGACGTGGTCTCGGCCGTCACGAAGGCGCTCGGCGAGGACAGTGGCCTCATCTGCTTCGCGGACACCAAGGGTCGTACGGTGCTGGTGCCGGCGGCCAAGCTCGCCTACGTCGAGGTGGGCGAGGAGACCTCGCGCAAGGTCGGTTTCGGCAAGCCCTGAGCGCGACATCCAGAGCTGAGCGCGGATCGAGCGGTTCAGGATGCCAGTCCGAGCGTCGCCATCCGGTCGGCGTGTGCCTCGGTGAGTCTGACGAACATCCGTCCGATCGTCGCGAGGTCCATGCCGGGACGGTCGACCGTGCCGGCCAGCAGTGCCGACAGGCTGTCCCGGTCGGCGACCACGGCCTGAGCCTGGCTCAGTGCCTCGCCGACGAGGCGGCGTCCCCACAGCGCGAGCCGGCCGCCGATCCGTGGGTCGGCAGCTATCGCGCCGCGTACCCGGTCGACGACGAAGGCACTGTGACCGGAGTCGGCAAGGGTGGCCAAGATCAGCTCGCGGGTGTCGACGTCCACGTAGGCAGCCACCTCCCGGTAGAAGTCGTTGGCGAGGGCGTCACCGACGAATGCCTTCACGAGTCCCTCCAGCCAGTCCGAGGGAGTGGTCATGTCGTGGAAGCTGTCGACGGCGGCCACGAACGGTGCCATAGCCTCGTCGACGTCGGCGTCGAGCTCGCGCAGTCGCGCGCGCAGTGCCTCGAAGTGCCCGAACTCCGCCGAGGCCATCGCGGCGAGGGCCGCCTTGTCATGGGTGTCCGGGGCCATCTTGGCGTCCTCGGCGAGACGCTCGAAGGCGGTCAGCTCGCCGTACGCGAGGGCGCCGAGGAGGTCCACCACGCCCTCCCGGTAGGCGGGGTCCTGCATCGCGGACGCGGAGCCGGGTTCAGACATGCGCGCAGCGTAGCGAGCGCCCCGCGGGCCGTGCAGGGCGGCGGCGGTCCCGCGGCTAGACTCTGGACGACCCACCACCGTCTCGAATCGAGAAGATCCTGACCACCTTCCAAGATCTCGGCGTCCTTCCGGAGATCGCCGACTCGCTGGCCGAGGTCGGAATCACCGATGCCTTCCCCATTCAGGAGCTGACCCTCCCCATCGCGCTGATCGGTACCGACCTGATCGGGCAGGCGCGCACAGGCACCGGCAAGACCCTCGCGTTCGCCATCCCCGTGCTGCAGCGGATCATCGCCCAGCACGATGCGGATGCTGCCGAGCTGGCTGCCTCCGGCAAGCCGCAGGCACTGGTCATCGCGCCGACCCGCGAGCTGGCCATGCAGGTCTCCGGCGACTTCTCCGTGGCCGGCAAGGGCCGCGGCGCCCGCATCCTCACCGTCTACGGCGGTGTCCCGTACGAGCCGCAGCTCGATGCTCTGGCACGCGGGGTCGACGTCGTCGTCGGCACCCCCGGACGGCTGCTGGACCTCGCCAACCGCGGCACGCTCAACCTGTCCCAGGTCAAGGTGCTGGTGCTCGACGAGGCCGACGAGATGCTGGACCTCGGCTTCCTGCCCGATGTCGAACGGCTGCTGGCCAAGACGCACGAGCTGCGCCAGACGATGTTGTTCTCGGCCACGATGCCCGCAGCGATCGTGACCCTCGCGCGCACCCACATGCGGCACCCGATGAACATCCGTGCGGAGTCCGACAGCGACCAGCAGACCGTGCCCGCGACGGCGCAGTTCATCTACTGGGCGCACGACCTCGACAAGCCGGAGGTCGTCGCGCGCATCCTGCAGGCCGAGGACCGGGGTCGGGTACTCATCTTCACCCGTACGAAACGGCGTGCTCAGCGCGTGGCCGAGGACATGGCCGAGCGTGGCTTCAAGGCGTCCCCGCTGCACGGCGACATGGCACAGGTCGCCCGGGAGAAGGCGATGAAACGCTTCCGCGACGGGACCATCGAGGTCCTGGTCGCCACCGACGTCGCCGCTCGCGGAATCGACGTCACCGGCATCAGCCACGTGATCAACTACACCTGCCCCGAGGACGAGAAGACCTACCTGCACCGCACCGGCCGGACCGGCCGCGCCGGGGCCTCCGGCATCGCCATCACATTCGTCGACTGGGCGGACCTGACCCGCTGGAAGGCGATCAACAAGGCCCTCGACCTGCCGTTCGACGAGCCGCAGGAGACGTACTCCACCTCGGATCACCTCTTCCACGACATCGGTATTCCCCGCGGCGCCACCGGCCGGGTCACCCCTCCCGCGCCCCAGCAGCAGCACGCCGGGCGGTCGTCGCGCGAACGCCCGCCCCGCCAGCGCGACCGACAGCGGACCCGCACCCGCGGTGGCGCCCCGGTAGCATCCGAGGGGACTGCAGTGCCCTCGAGCAGCGACAGTCCCGGCCCCTCGGGCGGCGCCCACGGTGAGGCTCCACAGCGTCGTCGTCGGCGACGACGTTCAGGTGGGGGCTCGACCGAGGGCTGACCTTGACGCCGCCTCGGCGGCTCAGTCGAGCACGACGACGCGGGTGCCGACGGGCGCGAAGGCCCACAGCTGCCTCGCGTCGCGGGGGGCCTGACGGATGCACCCGTCCGACAGCGGCGTCCCGAGGTCGGCGATGCTCTGCACCCGGTCGCCCCGATGGTCGACGGGCAAGTCGTGGAAGCCGATCGCGGCGTTCTCCCCGTAGGTGAACCGCACCATGTGGCGCATGGAGGTGTCCTCCGTGTACCCGGTGGCGTGCACGGACTTGGAGTAGACCTCGTACCGGCCCGCCTCCAGGTTGTCCAGCCGGCTGCCGGAGACCAGATAGCTGTCGAGCACCGTGCCGTTCGCGCGGACGAGCCAGACCCGCTGGTCACCCATGTCGTACACCACTCGGCGACCGTGACCGGACCGGGGCGGGGCAGTGGTCAGGTCCGCCGTGGGCGGGTCCGGTGCCGCCTGTGGATCGGTGGGTTCGCTCAGTTCGGTGGGTTCGTCGACGGGCGTCTCGAGCACCAGTGCCTGGGGCAGCGCACCGGCCACCGCGTGGTCCCGGTCCCCGGGGTACGGCAGGATACCCACGGCCACGACGACAGTGCTCGCCGTCACGGTCAGGGAGGCGACCAGCGTCGCGATGCGATAGGCCCTGCGCAACCAGGGCCGCCTCGCCTTCGAACCGTGCCGCCACGCCGCGCCACGGTCCTGCAGACGACCAGTCTTGGGTCGGGTCATGTGGCTCATGGTAGGGGCCGGGCACTCGTGCGTTGCGGACCTCAGCTGCGCGCCTCGAGCAGGTTCGCGGCCAGCTGGCGATAGGCCCCGGCACCACGGTGGCTGCGTGCCGTGCTCAGGATGGAGCGTCCGACCGCCGGCGCCTCAGCGAACTTGATCGTCTTGGGGATCGGCGGCTCGAGCACCGGCAGCTCGTACGTCTCGCTGATGGCCTCCAGCACGGTGCGCGCATGCTTCGTACGTCCGTCGAACAGCGTCGGCAGGACGCCCATCACCGACAGGCCACGGTTGGTGAAGCGGCGGACGTCGTGCACCGTGTCCAGCAGCTGGCCGACCCCGCGGTGCGACAAGGTCTCGCACTGCAAGGGGATCATCACCTCGTCGGCGGCCGAGAGCGCGTTGACCGTGAGGACCCCGAGGGACGGCGGGCAGTCCAGCAGGATCCAGTCGTACTCCTCGCTGACGTCCTCCAGCGCCGTCCGCAGGACGTGTTCTCGTCCGGTACGGGTCAGCAGGGCTGCCTCCGCCCCGGCGAGCTCGATGGTGGCCGGCAACAGGTCCGGACCGTCATCGGTGCTCATGATGACGTCGGCTGCGGACTTCTGCCCGAGCAGTACCTGGTGGACGCTGACGTCGAGATCCTCCGGGTCGATGCCCAGGGAGAAGGTCAGGCACGCCTGAGGATCGAGGTCGACCAGCAGTACCCGCCGCCCGAGCTCGACCAGGGCGGCTCCGAGGGAGGCGACGCTCGTCGTCTTCGCGACGCCACCCTTCTGATTGGTGACGGCGACGGTGAGACTCACCCGGGTCATTCTGCCGCAGGTCGGATCAGCCCCAGACCACTGGCTCAACGCCGCGGCACAACCGTCGCTTCGGGCGCACTCCCCATGGCTTCCAGCACCACCTCCCATGGCAAGTTGTCACTCCCCATGGGTTGCGTCCCGTGGGCAGTGCGGTTTACCAGGGGACCCTGGGAAACCGCACCCGAAGCGGCCCGACCGCGGTGTCAGGACAGGTCGACGATGGCGGCCACGGGGCCGCCGCCCTCGGGACCCTGGTGGGCAGCCGACACGGACACGAACACGGCGGGGTCGCCGGTGACAGCGGCCGTGACCCCGCCGACGCACGCCTTGATCTGGCGGTGCCAGTGCACGTCGGAGTCGTCGAGCATCGCGTTGCGGCGGCCGCGTACCGTGCCGTCCTGGCTCGCCTCGCACTTGAGGAAGACGTTGACCAGACGACCGTCGAGATCGCTGGTACGGGGGCGCTCTGGCAGGTCCAGGCCGGCGTCCTTGATCGCGGCCCAGATGCCGTCGGCGTCGAGGGCGTCCTGCATGACCGAGTGACCGATGCGGTATCTGCCGCCGACCCCGCGGGCGTTGCCGACCACGACGACCTGCGCCCGGTCGAGCTCCACGCCCGAGGAGCAGGACGCCACCGCGGAGTACAGCGACCGGTCGTGCATGACGTCGGCGTCGGTGGGCAGCTCGATCTCACCCAGCGCGACGGCGATGCCGAGCGCGGTGACGCCGTTGGACAGGTCCATGGACTCGTGCGTCTGCTCGGTCCACACCGTCTCGCCACGGCTCTTGGCGTCGCGGATGGTCTGGATCGTCAGCAGCGGCGTCTTGGTCTGGACGTAGTGCACGTCGGCCACGTCGGTGATCCCGGCCCGCTGCATCGCGACCTTCACTGCGTCGGCGACCTTGCTGATCATCGGGGTGCGGCCGATTTCCTCCGGCAGCAGCCGCTCGCTCATCGCGTAGCCGACCGCGAGCCGCGGTTCGTCGCTCAGCACGGCTCGGTCGTCGGGCACCGTGGCGAACACCGTGGCGTGCGGGCTGATGACGCCGTCGGTGCCACCGGACCACACGATCGGGATCTCCTGGACGTCCTGCGCCGAGCGGGTTCCCTTGGCCGCGATCACCTCACGGAAGGCCCGGTCGGCGATGATCCGGGTGTAGTCGTTGACGCCGCCGTTGCCCTCGGTCTTGCCGATGACGGCGATCACCCGGTCGGCCTCCAGGACCCCGTTGTCGATGAGCTTCTCGAGTTCGCTCGCGTCGGCGACGGAGTGGATCGGGATCTTGCGTACTTCGATGGCAGCGGGCACGGGAGGTTGCCTTCCTTCGTGGGGTACGGGTGCGGTGACGGTCCGGGATGCGAGGTCTCTCATCCGGCCACGACGCGGGTGCCGACGCGACCGGCGACGGCATCGGTGATCTGGGGCAGCGAGGTGATGATGCCGGTGCGGTGGGTGTGCTCGGTGAACCGGGTGACCGCCTCGACCTTGGGCCCCATGGAACCGGCGGCGAAGTGGCCGGCCGCGGCGAGCTCGCGCATCCGCGCGGCGCTCAGCTCACCGAGCGGGCGTGCTTCGTCGGTTCCCCAGCCGACGACCGCGGCCTCGACGTCGGTCGCGATGACAAGGGCGTCGGCTCCCAGCCGCTCGGCCAGCAGGGCGGCCGTGAGGTCCTTGTCGATCACGGCCTCGATGCCGGCGTACCCCTCGCCGTCGTGGTGGACGGTCGGAATGCCCCCGCCTCCGCAGCAGACCACCACGTAGCCGGCGGTGATCAGCGCCTCGGCGGCCGGGAAGTCCAGGCACTCCAGCGGCTCCGGCGACGCGACCACCCGGCGCCAGCCGCGGGCTCCGGCGCTCACCCAGTGCTGGCCGTGATCGATCATCAGGGCTGCCTCACCGGCGCTGACGTAGCGACCGATCGGCTTGCTGGGGTTGGTGAACCCTGGGTCGGCGGCGTCCACGAGCGTGCGGGACACCAGCGCCGCGGACCGGATGTCGAGCCCGCGGTCGGCCAGCGCCTCGTCGAGCGTGTCGAGCACGAGCATGCCGATCGTCGCCTGGGTCTGCGCACCGCACCAGTCGAGGGGTACGGGCGGGACGAACTCCGCGGCGAGCTCGTTCTTCAGCAACAGGTTGCCGACCTGCGGACCGTTTCCGTGGGTCAGGACGACCTGGTGGCCGTCCTGGATCAGGTCGGCGACGCTGTCCATCGCCGACGCGATGGCTGCTCGCTGGTCCTCGGGACCAGCAGTCCCGTCGGCCGCCGTCATCGCATTGCCGCCCAGGGCCACCACCAGTCGCATGGGGGTGAATCTAGGCGGCGCAGCGGCGCTCCGCACATGGGCAGATCCGCCCAACCCTGCCATGGGTCTCCGGCAACCTGTGCCACCCGAAATCCACGTTCGCCCGTCGCGAACCGCACTGGCGCGGGTCCCAGTCCGGCCGCTTGACTGCCCGCATGGACATCCTGGTGCTCGGTGGAACGGCATGGCTCGGACGCGCAGTAACCCAGGAGGCCGTGGGCCGCAATCACGCGGTGACGTGCCTGGCCCGTGGTGAGAGCGGCGGCGCGGCCGACGGTTGTGAGCTGGTCGTGGCCGACCGCGCGGACCCGCACGCGTACGACCAGGTACGCGACCGTGACTGGGACACCGTCCTGGACGTCGCGTGGCAACCGGCCTTCGTACGCGGCGCGCTGGACGCCCTCGGCCGACGCGCCCGGCACTGGACGTACGTGTCGTCAGGCAGCGTCTACACATCACACGCGCAGCCCGGTGCCGACGAGAGTGCGGCACTGCTGGAGCCCACCGAGCTGGAGCGTGTCGACCGGGAGATCTACGGCGAGGCGAAGGTCGCCTGCGAGCAGGCGTGCATGCGGGCCGTCGGTGATCGGCTGCTGGTAGCCCGCTCGGGTTTGATCGGCGGTCCCGGCGACCACACCGACCGCACCGGCGCCTGGGTGGCGCGGGCCGCCCGCGACCCGCACGCACCGATGCTCGTCCCCGACACGCCCGACGCCCCGACCCAGGTGGTGGACGTACGTGACCTCGCCGCGTGGTTGGTCGACAGCGCCGAGCGGGGTCGGGTCGGGACCATCGACGCCGTGGGGCCGGTCGTGCCCCTTTCGGAGTGGATCGGGCTGGCCCGCCAGATCGGGGAGCATGAGGGCCCGGTCGTCGTGGTGCCGTCGGCGTGGCTGGTCGAGCAGGGCGTCGAGCAGTTCATGGGCCCAGGCTCGCTGACCCAGTGGCTGGTGGAACCCGGATGGGAGGGGTTCCTCGCGCGCAGCGGGGCGGCTGCGCGCGCAGCCGGCCTGACCTGCCGCCCGCTGGGTCAGCTGCTGCGAGACGTGCTCGCCTGGGAACGGGAGCAGGGTCTCGACCGCGAACGCCGGGCCGGACTGGACGCCGCTCGCGAAGCCGAGTTGCTCGAGGCGTGGACCGCGGCCTGAGGGGCGGACCGGCCTACCGGGGCACCACCGTGATCGAACATCGGACGCCGGGCACGCGGCTCAGCCTCGCATCGGCCGTCATCAGCGGGCAGTTCAGCAGCTCCGCCACGGCGACGTAGGAGGCGTCGTAGGCGGATAGGTTCTCCCGCAGGTCCCAGACCCGCTCCAGGAGCGTGAAGACCGGATACCTCGTCATGCCGAGACGCCGCAGTGCGTTCACCGCGTTCCACCCCGACTCTGCCGCCAGTTGGCCGGCCGCAACCCGTTTGATCGGAGTCGATGGATGCTCGCTCGTCGGTCGGTCAGACCAGCGGCAGCCAGGATCTGCTGTATCAGATCGTTCTTTCCGCTGCCGTACTCCTCCAGGTCCACGACCCCAGCGCCGACTGCCCTTCTTGACCGCGGCGTACTGGTGACGGAGGTTCGGATCCGCACACAGAGTGTCCCTGACAGCTAGATGGTTGCGGAGCGACAGGGAGCCATCGACCACGACGTACGTGTTCGTGCCGGTCAGCCGCTCCGGCTCCCGAAACGCCCATCGCAGGGGATTCCCAGCTCCCCGCGCGGTCTGAACCCGAGACCTACGAGAACGCCCGATGCCGCGGCAACGCCTCGAATCGTGCTGGCCACGTGGAGTCGTAATCCGCGACCTCAACCTCGGCGTGCATGCGCGACCGTTGTCGTTCCGGAGCCTGTCCGGCGGTCTCCGGCGTGAGCGGCGACGACGCCTATGAGACAGTCGTCACGTTCGGCGTTGCCGACGCGCACCAAGAACTTCTCGATGGC
>JACCXZ010000034.1 GCA_013696745.1 Nocardioidaceae bacterium
AGGGCATCGCGCCCACCGGACGCAAGATCGAGGTCCGCGGCGTCCAGATCGGCCGCTTCGAAGACGGCAAGATCGTCGAGCGCTGGGGCAGCAGCGACGAGCTGGGGATCCTGCAACAGCTCGGGGCGACGGTCACCGCATGAGCGGTACGTTCCGTCGGCTCATCCGGGGTGCGGCCGCCGGTGCCGCCGGTACGACCGCGCTGAACGCGGTCACGTACGCGGACATGGTGGTGAGAGCGCGCCCTGCCAGCAGCACCCCGTCCGACACCGTCGAGGAGCTGGCGAAGCGTTCGGGCGTCGGCATCCCCGGTGACGACCAGAGCCGCGGCAACCGGGTTGAGGCGCTGGGCGCGTTGTCCGGCCTCGTCGCCGGTGTCACGACCGGCGTGCTGCTCGGAGCCGTGCGTGCGGCCGGTTGGCGACCGGGCGCGGTCGGCACGTTCGCGCTGACCAGTGCTGCCGTGCTGGTGGCCGGCAACGGCCCGATGACGGCGCTCGGCATCACCGACCCGCGCAGCTGGGACGCCACTGCCTGGGCCACCGACGTGGTACCGCACCTGGCGTACTCCGTCGTGGCGACCTACGTGCTCGTCGGCCTCGACGACGACTGACTCGGACATCATCAGAAGGAATCCCGGGTCCGGTCTACAACGGCGCCCGGGATGTGTCCGTACTCGGCTGCGACTGGCGCAAGGACCTGCGCGACTGGCGCGGTGGGGGGGGCATCTGCGGCTCGAGAGCCCCGTCGTGCGCCAGTCGATGACTCGGCCGGTGTGCGTGCGCGCCGGCTACCTGGTGACTTCGCGTCGGTGAACCAGATCCGAGCGATGACTTCTGTCACCGGTGACGGTCATACTCCCGAGAGGGAGGTGTCGCCATGGCAGGCGTACGAGTACTGGTCGGGACACGAAAAGGGGCCTTCGTCCTCACGAGCGACGAGCGGCGGCGCGACTGGCAGGTCAGCGAGCCGCACTTCGCCGGGTGGGAGATGTATCATCTCAAGGGCTCGCCGGTCGACCCGGACCGCATCTGGGCGAGCCAGACCAGCGGTTGGTTCGGGCAGGTCGTGCAGCGCTCCGACGACGGCGGCTCCACCTGGGAGCAGGTCGGCGGCGAGTTCACGTACGACGGCGTCCCCGGCACGCACCAGTGGTACGACGGCACGCCACACCCGTGGGAGTTCGCCCGCGTGTGGCACTTCGAGCCGTCCCTGACTGACGTCGACACTGTGTACGCCGGCGTCGAGGACGCGGCACTGTTCAAGACCACCGACGGGGGCCAGTCATGGTCGGAGCTGTCCGGCCTGCGCACGCACGGGTCCGGCCCGCACTGGCAGCCGGGTGCGGGCGGCATGTGTCTGCACACGATCCTGCTGCACCCCACCGACGAGCAGCGGATCTTCACGGCCATCTCGGCGGCCGGCGCGTTCCGAAGCGACGACGGTGGCGCCAGTTGGAGCGCTATCAACCAGGGCCTGAAGTCCGAGGGCATTCCCGACCCTGACGCCGAGGTGGGCCACTGCGTGCACAACCTGGCGATGCACCCGTCGCGCCCGGACACCCTGTACATGCAGAAGCACTGGGACGTGATGCGCAGCGACGACGCGGGCGCCTCTTGGTATGACGTCGGCGATGGCCTGCCGAGCGACTTCGGCTTCCCGATCGGCGTGCACGCCCATGAGCCGGAGACCGTGTACGTGGTTCCGATCACCAGCGACTCGGTGCACGTCCCGGTCGACGGCAAGCTGCGGGTCTACCGCAGCCGCACCGGCGGAGGAGAGTGGGAGCCGCTGACCAACGGCCTGCCGCAGGAGAACTGCTACGTGAACGTGCTGCGGGACGCGATGGCGCTCGACCGGCTCGACGACTGCGGGGTCTACGTCGGCACCACCGGGGGACAGGTCTACTGCTCACGCGACGGTGGCGACACGTGGGACGCCGTGGTCCGGGACCTGCCGGCCGTACTGTCGGTCGAAGTGCAGACGCTGCCATGAACGGCACTGAGACCGTCATGACACGCGTCCAGCTGCCCTACCACCTGCGCACCCTGGCCGGCGTCCACAGCGAGATCGTTCTCGAGGATGCGGCGACCCTGGATCAGGTCGTCGACGCGCTGGAGGCCGCCTACCCCGGTCTACGCGGGACCGTCCGTGACGCCGCGACCGGCAAGCGGCGAGCGTTCGTGCGGTTCTTCGCCTGCAAGCAGGACCTGTCCCACGCGTCGCCCGGCGACCCGCTGCCCGA
>JACCXZ010000038.1 GCA_013696745.1 Nocardioidaceae bacterium
GGACCGAGACGGTCCAGATGGACGCGGACGTGCGGTCGATGCCGGGCCTGCGCCTGGCAGCCGCCACCACGCTCACGTCCGACGACCCGACCACGCGCAACACCGAGGAGCAACCCGACGCTGTGACCCCGCAGCCGCTGCGCGAGGTGTCACTTGCCGAGGGGCGGCTGCTTGCTGCCCTGCCGCCTGTTTCCTGGAACGTCCTGCGACTCCGAGTAGCCGACCCCACTACCCACCGCAAGGAGCACGATCGATGAACGCCACACCCTGGTACTCCCGCACGCACGCCGCCCTTCCCCCCCTGAGCCGCCGCGGCTTCCTCTGGCTGGGCGCCGGCGCTGCGACCGCCTACCTCGCCGGTTGCGGAGGCGGTGAGGGTGTCGGCGGCGCCGCCGAGGGTGAAGGTGTCGGCGGGTTCTCCGGGGAGGCGTACTCGGGTCCGGACGTCACCCTGGACTACTGGAACGGCTTCACCGGTGGCGACGGCCCCGCGATGCGGGCGCTGGTCAAGAAGTTCGACGCCGAGCACGACAACATCGCGATCAAGAACAACTCAATCTCGTGGCCGGACTTCTACCAGCAGCTGCCGGCCGCGACCCAGGCCGGCAAGGGCCCGGACGTCGGTGTCATGCACCTGGACCAGATCGCCACCAATGCCGCGCGCGGGGTGATCGTCCCGCTCGACGACCTCGCGGAGGCACTCGACCTGACCGAGGACAACTTCGCGCCATCTGTGTGGGGACCGGGCATCTACGAAGACCAGCGCTACAGCATCCCGTTCGACGTCCACACGATCGCCATGTACTACAACAAGGAGCACTTCAAGGAGGCCGGCATCAGCGAGCCTCCCACCGATGCAGCCAGCCTCGACGAAGCCTTGCAGAAGCTGCAGCAGGCCGGCTTCGACCAGCCGTTCTGGATGCCGAACCTGTGGCCGGCACACCTGATGTTCCTGTCGTTGCTCTGGCAGTTCGGCGGTGAGCCCTACGGCGGGGACGGCACCGAGGCAACGTTCGGCTCCGAGGCGGGCGTCCAGGCGCTCACCTGGATGGTCGAGCAGATCGACAAGGGCTACAGCCCGACCAACGTCGAGGCCGACGCCCAGTACACCGCCTTCAAGAACGGTGACACGTCGATCACCTGGGACGGCATCTGGCAGATCAACGACCTCCAGGACTCGGGCGTGCCCTTCGGCATCGCACCGATTCCGACCATCGGCGACGAGCCGGCAGCCTGGGCCAACTCGCACAACTTCTTCCTCCCCTCCGGCGCCGCGGACGACGAGAACGTCGCAAACGCGGCGAAGACCTTGATCGGGTGGATGAGCGAGCAGTCGGCCGACTGGTCCGACGCCGGCATGATCCCCGCCCTCAACGCCGCACGCGAGCAGGCAGCGTTCATGGAGTCGCCCCAGTACGCGCTGAAGGAGCAGATCGGGCACCTGCACTTCCTGTCGCCCGTGCCAGGACTGGGCGAGGTCACGCCGGAGACCATCGAGGTGGCCGTCAACGAGGCGGTCCTCGGCACGAAGTCGGTGGAGGATGCCTTGGCGGACGCGCAGGAAGATGCGGCCAAGCTGGTCGAAGACGTTCTCGAGCAGTACCAGGGATGACGCGGTGGCATCGCCGACCCGACGCAGTGACCTCGCCGCCTGGCTGTTCCTCGCGCCGTACCTGGCCCTGTTCGTCACGTTCGTGCTGATTCCCATCGTCTACGGCCTGTGGATCAGCTTGCACAGCTGGGACTTCATGCTGCCCGACAAGCCGTTCATCGGCTTGGACAACTACATCAGCCTGATGAGCCCCGACTCGGTCAACTTCAGCCCTTTTTGGCAGTCCATGCAGGCGTCGGCCATCTTCACCGTGGCCAGCGTTCCTCTGCTGCTGGTCGTGCCGCTGGCCGTGGCGCTCGTGATGAACGCCAACTTCCGGGGACGGAACGTGGTGCGGGCGATCTACTTCGCCCCGTACGTGCTGGGAGTGGCGGTGGTCGGCGTGGTCTGGCGGTTCGTGCTGGACACCAACGTCGGCGCGCTCAACTGGCTGCTGGGTGCTTTGGGCCTGCCCGACAGTATCGCCTGGCTGAGCTCCCTGCCGGCTGCATGGGTGGCACTGGTCGGTGTGACGGTCTGGTGGACGCTCGGCTTCAACGCCGTCATCTTCCTGGCAGGTCTGCAGGACATTCCGAAGGAGCTCTACGAGGCCGCCAAGGTGGACGGTGCCAGCAAGTGGCAGGCTTTCCGCAACGTGACGCTCCCGGGTCTGCGGCAGGTGACCGCCTTCGTCACCATGATCACCATCATCGCGTCGGCCAACATGTTCGGACAGTCCTACGTGATGACCAGCGGTGCTCCGGGCCAGGAGACCCGCACGGCGATCATGTACATCGCTCAGGACGGCCTGCAGAACTTCCGGATGGGGCAGGCAGCGGCCGCGAGCTGGATCCTCACTCTCGCCCTGATGCTGCTGTCGCTCGCGATCTTCGCCGTGTTCCGTGACCGCTCAGGAGGCGAGACCGCATGAAGGTGCTACGCCCCGCGGCTCTGGGGCTCTTGACGTTGCTCTTCGTCAGCCCGCTCCTCTTCATGTTGCTGACGTCGTTCAAGACCGAGCGCGAGGCGGTCCAGACGCCGCCGAGCCTCATCCCGAGCGAGCCCACTCTCCAGGCGTACGAACGCATCCTCAACGCGTCCGACACCCCGGTGTTCCGATGGTTCCTCAACTCGATGTTCACTGCGACGCTGCATGCGCTACTGGTGGTGGCGACGGCAGCACTAGCGGCGTATGCGCTGGCCCGCATGGACTTCCGGGGCAAGAACGTGGTCTTCGGTGTGATCGTGTCCACCCTGTTCGTCCCGCCGGTGATCCTGGTCATCCCTAACTACATGATCGTCGGCGAGTGGTTCCAGTGGCTGGACAGCCTGACGGCGATCATCGTTCCCACGGCCGCAGGCGCCTTCGGTGTGTTCTTCCTGCGCCAGTTCTTCCTCCAGCTGCCACAGGAGCTCGAAGAGGCCGCCTTCCTCGACGGTGCCAACCGGTGGCAGGTCTTCTTCCGCGTGGTTCTGCCTCTGTCCAAGCCGGCACTCGCGACGCTCGCCCTGCTCTCGTTCCTCACCAACTGGAACGACTTCCTGTGGCCGGTCTACGTCCTGTTCAGCCCGGAGAACAAGACACTCCAGGCGGGACTCGCGACCCTGCAGGCGGCCAACAGTGTGCGCTACGACCTGCTGATGGCCGCGGCAGTCATCGCCAGCGTGCCGGTGCTGCTGCTGTTCGTCATTGCCCAGCGCTACGTGATCGAAGGGGTCTCGCGTTCCGGTGTGAAGGGGTGAGCCTTCCGGGTCATCCGATCCCCCGCCGCACCCTGCTCCGCGGGCTGGTCGCGGTGGGAGCCGGTGCCCCCCTGTGCGTGGCGTGCGACCCGCCGACCGTTCCCGAGGAGACCGACATCATGGACCTGTCCTTCCGAACGGTCGAGCGCTTCCGGCCGTTCGAGGTCGTCGCCCCGGGCTTCGAGCAGGTCGAGGAGCCGGCGCCGGCCGCACTCGCAGCGGTGCGGCGCAGCGACCAGTCGCCCCCGGCCCCGTTCGCGGCGGTGGAGCTGACGGTGGTGTCCCTCGACGAGAGCGGGATCAGCGCCGGTCTGCACACCGCACGCGGTGACCAGGTCGTGGCGACCTACGACCCGCGTGCCCGCCGGGTCACCATCGAGGTCCGCAGCGCCGGTCGTACGAACATCGTGACGCGGCGCAAGGTGCGCCTCGAGGCGCCGTTCCGGTTCGCCTTCGTGGTGTGCGAGAACCAGGTGACCGCGCTGGCCGACACCGGCGACGGGTGGACGGCCCTGTGCACCGCCCGGGAGAAGGTCGCCCGAATGGTCGACCTGCGGGCTCCAGCCGTCCTCGCCGAGCACACCTTCGGCTGGGGTCCGTGCCGCCCCACCGGGACGGTTCGGGTGCGCGACGTGCGCGCCGGTTGCTTCGGCATGGCCGGCCTGCGGGACCTGCACCTCGTGCAGCACCCCGATGGTCGCCCGTACGTACGCGACGGGCTGACGTACCTCACCGCCACCTGCGCCGGCCTCGGGTTCTTCCAGCAGGCGCACTGGGGGGTGTTCACGCTCGACCTCGCGAGCCCTGACCGGCTCGAGCAGGTGGGGCAGCTCTTCTTCGCCCGTGACGGGCTCGTCCTCGGGGACCACGCCGGTCAGGTCATCGTGGACGAAGAGGCGGGGACGTACGTCGTCGCCACCAGCTCCTGGGGCGACTTCGACTTCGACGGAGTGCACGCCCGGCACACCACGGCGACCGACGACGTCCTGCACGGCGTGCACGTGCTGAGCACGGAGCCACTCGACCTACCCACCAGGGCAGGCTCATGGGACCCGGGCCTGACCCGCATCGACGGCCGTTGGCACGTGGGGTTCGTCGAGAGCCCGTCGCAGGACCCGTTCGACTTCCACCCCGCCCTCGCCGTCGGACCCGAGGGTGCCGACCACGCAACCGGGCTGGAGCTCGTCGGCGCGGACCAGACCGTATCCCAGTGTGAAGGTCCCATCCTGGCGCAGGTCGACGGGCAGTGGTGGCTGCTGGCCAGCGACGGACTCGGCAAGGAGTACCGCGTCTACGACCTGTCGATGAGCCTGCGGGGCACGCTGGACGCCCCCTACGGCACCAACATCCCGCACCCACAGCTGGTGCCGCGTCCCGGCGGCGGATGGTTGCTGGTCACCTTCGACGGCACCCAGTTCGACGAACGGGTCCTCGGCTACGGCAGCCACGGAGACGTCCTCGTGATGGCTTCGCGGGCGGCGACCTAGAATCAGCCGGTGCCCTCCCCCGCTGTGCTCGTCGACGGACTCGTCATGACCTACGGCGAGGTGATCGCCGTCGACCGCCTCGACCTGGAGGTCGCCGAGGGCACCGTCACTGCTGTCCTCGGACCCAACGGTGCCGGCAAGACGACGACCGTCGAGACCTGCGAGGGCTACCGGCGCCCGCAGGCGGGCACCGTCCGCGTGCTCGGCCTCGATCCCAGGCGCGAACGCCGCCGGCTGGGCTCCCGGGTCGGGGTGATGCTGCAGAACGGCGGCTCGTGGTCCGGGGTCCGTGCCGCCGAGATGTTGCGCCACATCGCTGCCCTGCACGCCCACCCGCTCGACGTGTCCCTGCTGATCGAACGCCTCGGACTCGGTTCCTGCGGACGGACCCCGTACCGACGGCTGTCCGGCGGACAGCAGCAGCGCCTCGGCCTGGCGATGGCCGTGGTGGGTCGTCCCGAGCTGGTCTTCCTCGACGAGCCGACTGCCGGCCTGGACCCGCAGGCGCGCCACAACGCCTGGGACCTGGTACGCGAGCTGCGCGATGGCGGGGTCACGGTGGTGCTCACGACCCACTACATGGACGAGGTGGAGCACCTCGCCGACCAGGTGCACGTGATCGACCACGGACGTCTGGTGGCGTCCGGCTCGCCGGCCACCTTGGCCGCCCGAGGGTCGGAGAACACGATCCGCCTCCGGGCACGCCCCGGTCTTGACCTGGCGGGCCTGGTCAGGGCCCTGCCCGCAGGCGCGCACGCCCAGGAGGTGGCGCCGGGCAGCTACGTCGTGTCCGGGAAGGTCGACCCGCAGGCTTTGGCGACCCTCACCGCCTGGTGCGCCGCGGAAGGCCTGCTGCCGGAGTCCCTGCACGTCGAGCGCCGGACCCTCGAGGACGTCTTCCTCGACCTGACCGGCCGGGAGCTGCGTCCATGAGCACCTCCCTGTCCCCCGCTCCCGGGTCGGCGCCGCTGACGCGGATGGTGACTGCCCAGGCCCTGATGGAGACCCGGCTGCTGCTGCGCAACGGCGAACAGCTACTGCTCGCCGTCGTCATACCGCTGCTGGTGCTCGTGGCCGGCCGGCAGGCCGGCTCGCTGCTCGACATCGGAGCCGGTCGGCGGATCGACGTCCTCACGCCCGGGGTGCTCGCCCTCGCCGTGATGTCCACGTCGTTCACGTCGGTGGCCATCGCCACCGGTTTCGAACGCCGGTACGGCGTGCTCAAGCGGCTGGGTGCCTCCCCGCTGCCCAGGTCGGGCCTGTTGGCCGGCAAGCTCGCCGCCGTCCTGCTGGTGGAGGCCCTTCAGCTCGCGATCCTGTGCAGCGTGGCCGCGGGTCTCGGCTGGCGTCCCTCGGGTGGGATCAGCGCGGTGCTCGGGGTGCTGCTGTTGGTCCTGCTCGGTTCCGCGGCCTTCGCGTCGCTGGCGCTGCTGATGGCCGGAGCCCTTCGCGCCGAGGCCACGCTCGCCGCCGCGAACCTCGTCTACCTGATGCTGCTCGTCGCCGGTGGCATCGTCGTCCCCCTGGCCCGCTATCCGGAGTCGGTGTCGGCCCACCTCGAGCTGCTGCCGTCCGGTGCACTGGGCCAGGGACTGCGCGACGTGCTGTCCGGGTCCGGCCCCGGGCTGCTGCACGTGGTGGTCCTGTTGGCGTGGACCATCATCGGCACCTCGCTCGCCGTCCGTACGTTCCGGTGGGAGTGAGGCTCACGATGACGACACCGGCCGGTCCGGCCCGTCGGGTGTGGAACCCCACTGTCCCGCTCGCCCTACGGTTGGCCTACGCCTCGCTGGTGGCCAACACCCTGATCGTGCTCACAGGTGGCGCGGTGCGCCTCACCGGCTCCGGGTTGGGTTGCCCCACCTGGCCCCGATGCACGGAGCAGTCGTTCGTGCCCCACGGCGAGCTCGGGATCCACGGCCTCATCGAGTTCGGGAACCGGCTGCTGACGTACGTGCTCGTCGCGGTCGCAGTCGCCACCTGGGTGGCGGTCTGGCGGCTGACGGAGCGGCGAGGGCGGCGCGCGAGGGACGAGTGGGCAAGCCCGAGCGCGACATCCAGAACAGGCCGCCGGTCGCTGCGCCGCATCGCCACCCTGCTGGCGCTGGGCATCCCGGCGCAGGCGGTGATCGGGGGCGTCACGGTGCTCACCGATCTCAACCCTTGGGTGGTGGCGTTGCACCTGCTGGTGTCCATGGGGCTGATCAGCGGCTCGGTGCTGCTCATGCACCGACTGCGCGAGGGTGACGCCGCACCCACCCGGACGGTCCGGCCGGCAATGAGCCGGCTGGTGCGCTGTACGTACCTGCTGGTCTGGGTCGTGCTCTACCTCGGGACCGTGGTGACCGGAAGCGGACCGCACGCCGGTGACCGGGACTCCCCCCGCAACGGTCTCGACCCGCAGATCTGGAGTCACGCGCACGCCGCTGCGGTCTACGGCCTGGTGGGCCTGACCGTGGCCTGCCTGGTGGTGGCCCGCAACAGTGGGGCACCGGCTCCGGTGGTCCGCTGCGTCGGTTGGCTGCTCGGCCTCGAGCTCGCCCAGGGCGTCGTCGGCGTCGTGCAGTACACCACCGGTCTGCCGACGCCCTTGGTGTGGGTGCACCTGTTCGGCGCCTCGCTGCTGGTCGCCGCCGCCACGGAGCTGCTGCTGCAGACGCGACCCCACACATACACCGCCGCACCGCTCAATCCCGAGCAGCACGCCGGCGCGAGTCGTCCATGAGCCCGCCGGACCCACGATTCTCGCTGGCCAACGAGCGGACGATGCTGGCCTGGTTGCGCACGTCACTGGCATTCGTCGCGGCCGGTCTCGGTGCCGCCACTGCCGCGCACCTGCTGCAGCTGACCGACCTGCTGGGCGGCAGCCATGGGGGGGTGCCCTCGCTGTCGGAGCACTGACCCGGTGGAGAGCCGTCCAGCGTGCGATCGACGACGAGGAACGGCTGCCTCCGAGCCGCCTGGTGCCGTTGGCCGTGACCGCGACGGTCACAGTCTCGGTCCTGGCGGTGCTGTCGGTCGTGGTCCAGCTCCTGACGTGAGCACGTCGTGGACGCCGGCTCAGCGCAGCAGCGGGTCGATTGCCACGGCGGCGAAGAGCAGCGCCAGGTAGGCGTTGGAGGCGTGGAACAACCGCATGGGGGCAAGGGCGGTCAGGTTGGCGGGATCGTCGCCGTCGAGCTGCGCCGCCCTCCGTCGCAGCAGGTGCGCCTCCAGGAGGAACGTCGCGCCGAGCACGACGGCTGCAACGACGTACATCGACCCCATGCCGGCGACTGGCCACAGCAGCAGCGACGTGGCGACCATCACGTAGGAGTAGGCCACGATCCGGCGGGCCACCTCCCCCGTGGAGGCCACCGCAGGCAGCATCGGGACGCCGGCCGCGGCGTAGTCCTCGCGGTAGCGGATCGCCAGCGACCAGAAGTGCGGAGGCGTCCAGAAGAACACGATCATGAACAGCACGACCGGCGCCCAGGCGAGCTCTCCGGTCACGGCGGTCCATCCGATCAGCGCGGGGAAGCAGCCGGCCGCCCCACCCCACACGATGTTCTGCGACGTGCGGCGTTTGAGCAGCATCGTGTAGCCCACGACGTAGAAGACGTTGGCAACGAGGGCGAGCATCGAGGACAGCCAGTTGACCAGCAGTCCCAGCCAGAGCGTCGAGACGACGCCGAGCACCAGCCCGAACACCAGAGCCGACCGGGGCGAGACCTGGTGACGCGGCAACGGGCGCCGGCGGGTCCGCCGCATCCGCCGGTCGATGTCGGCGTCGAACACGCAGTTCAGCGCGTTGGCACTGCCCGCCGACAAGGTGCCGCCGACGACGGTGGCAGCGACCAGCCACCAGCCGGGAACACCCTGCGCCGCGAGAAACATCACCGGCACCGTCGTGAGCAGCAGCAGCTCGATGATGCGCGGCTTGGTCAGCGCGACGAAGGCGAGCACGGCGGCGCGCGGACCGGGCCGGTTCGGGGTGGCAGCGGACGTCACCGCGACCGCTATGTCGCCCACGGAGTCACCCTCGAGGTCGAGCGGGGGGTCGAGCGCCGTCACGGACACCTCTCGTGACTCGGTGTGGTTCCGCCAGCCGTCGAGGCAGCCGAACGCCTGCTGGTTCAGACGCTTGT
>JACCXZ010000059.1 GCA_013696745.1 Nocardioidaceae bacterium
CTGGCTCCACATCATCTGGCACTGCTGGCAAGACGGCGTCCCCTACGCCCCCGACCAGCACCGCGCACTCCAACGTGTCATGGCGGCCCAGACCGCGGCGGGTTGACATAGGGCTTCTCATGACGTCATCCTCTCATCGCTTGCTGACCAGCGACCTCGCGAAGAACGTGAGGTTCTGCGGTCGCTCGGCCAGGCGACGCATGAGGTAGCCGTACCACTGCTCGCCGTAGGGGACGTAGACCCGCACGGTGTGCCCCAGCCCGGCCAGTCGCCGCTGCTCGTCGGGCCGGATGCCGAACAGCATCTGGTACTCGAACTCGCCGGGACCGCGGTCGAGGTCACGCGCGAGCGCCCCGGCGATCTCGACCAGCCGAGGGTCGTGGGTGGCCACCATCGGCAACCCCTCACCGGCCATCAACAGCTTGAGGCAGCGGACGTACGACAGGTCGACCTCGGCCTTGTCCTGGTACGCGACCGACGCCGGTTCCTTGTACGCGCCCTTGCACAGCCGGACCCGCGAGCCGCCGTGGGACAGGTCCTGACAGTCACCCTCGGTGCGCTTGAGGTACGCCTGCAGCACCGCGCCGGTGTCCGGGAAGTCCAGCCGCAGCTCGCCGAGGATCGCCAGCGTCGAGTCGGTCGTGGTGTGGTCCTCCATGTCGAGGGTCACGGTGGTCCCCGCGTTGACCGCGGCCTGGCAGATCCGCCGCGCGTTGTCCAGGGCGATCCGGTCCCCGTCGACGCCCAGCGCCTGCCCGACGCCCGACAGCTTGACACTGACCTCGGCAGCCGGCGTCAGTCCCTCGCGCGCCAGTGCCTGCAGGACGTCGAGATAGGCGTCGGCCGCGGTCTGCGCGTGCTCGCGGTCCACCGTGTCCTCACCGAGGTGGTCCAGCGTCACGGTCAGACCGTCCGCGACGAGGCCACGGGTCGCGCCGACTGCATCGGCCGTGCGCTCTCCGGGCACGAACCGGGACACGATGCCGCTGGACACCGGCAAGGTGGCGACCATGTTCTTGAGCCGCTCGCTTCGGGACAGGGCGAGCAGGGACCGACGCAACACCGTGGTTCTCCTTGCAGGCGGGGGGCGAGCCGAGATCCGCGTAGCGTACGCGTGCGGGTCCGCCACGTACGTACCACGGCATGTTGTCACCTCCCATGAGATGCAACCCGTGGGAGGTGCGGTTTACCAGGGGACCCTGGGAAACCGCACAGCCGGCGCGCCGGGATCAGTCGGTCACCGCGGCCGCGAGGTGCAGCCGGGTGAACGCGAGCGACTCCGCGAGGTCGAGCTCACGCTCCTCGCGGTCCGCGCACCGGCGGGTGTTGATCTCCACGACGACGTGACCGTCGAAGCCACGCACGGCCAGCAGCTCGAGCAGCTCCGCCGCGGGCTGCGTCCCCCGGCCGGGCACCAGGTGCTCGTCCTTCGCCGAACCGGTGCCGTCGGTGATGTGCAGGTGTCGCAGCCGCGCGCCCAGGTCCATCGCCATGCGCACCGGGTCCACCAGTGCGGAGGCGGTGTGCGACAGGTCCAGCGTCACGTGCGCACAGTCGTGCTCCACCGGATCCCAGCCCGGTGCGTACACCTGCAGCTCGCGGCGCGCAGTACGCCACGGGTACATGTTCTCCACGCCGAACGCGATCCCGGTCTCGGCCTCCAGCTCGGCGATGCCGGTCAGGAACTGCTTGGCGTACTCACGCTGCCAGCGAAACGGCGGGTGCACGACGACGACGTCGGCGCCGACGCGGCGGGCCATCTCGGCGCTGCGCCGCAGCTTGCCCCACGGCTCGGTCCCCCACACCCGTTGGGTGATCAGCAGACACGGCGCGTGGACGGCGATCACGGGCAGCTGGTGGTACTCCTGCAACCGCTGCACGGCGTCGATGTCCTGGCTGATCTCGTCGATGCCGACCATGATCTCGACGCCCTCGTACCCCAGCCGGGACGCCATCTCGAAGGCGTCCGCGCTCGAGTCGGGATAGACCGATGCCGTGGACAAAGCGATCGCCGACGCCCCCGGCGTCACCAGGCGCGCCGGTGGTTGCTTGCCGAGGACCTCGCTCACATCGCGTCCAGCCACTGCAGGATGACGCCCTCGCGCAGCGCCCACGGGCACATCTGCAGCTCACCGAGGTCGAACAGGTCCATCACAGCGTCCGCAACGATGGCCCCGGCGGCGAGCTGGTGGGCCCGGTTGGCCGAGACGCCCGGCAGGTTGGCGACTTCCTCGACGGGCATCGCGACCAGGCCGGAGAGCCGTTCGTGCAGCACGTCACGAGGAATCACCCGGTGGGCGTACGGCCCCTCGCCGGAGGGTGCTGCTCCGCAGATCCGAGCCAGCGAGCGGAACGTCTTGCTCGTGGCCACCGCCCGGTCCGCCTCCCCGACCCGGAGGACGGAATCGGCGTCCCTGGCCACCTGCGCACGTACGTAGCGGCGCAGCTCGCGTACGCGGGCAGGGTCGTGCCGGCCGTCGGCGAGCCACTCACGGGTCAGTCGCGCCGCCCCCAGCGGCAGTGACAGCGCCACGTCCGGGGACTCGTCGGCGCCGAGCGCGATCTCCAGCGATCCTCCGCCGATGTCGAAGAGCAGCACCCGCCCCGCGGACCAGCCGGTCCACCGTCGAGCGGCGAGGAAGGTCAGGCGGGCCTCGTCGCCACCGGGGAGCACGGTGAGCGCCACACCGGTGGCCGCCCGGACGATGTCGAGGACCTCGTCGGCGTTGGTCGCGTCGCGCACCGCAGACGTGGCGAACGCCTCGACGCTCTGGCAGCCCTTGTCCTCGGCGATCTGCGTGCTGGCCTCGATGAACTTCACGAGAGCCCCGACCCCGGCCTCGCTGACGCATCCGTCGGCGTCGAGGTGCTCGCTCAGGCGCAGCGGCTCCTTGTAGGAGTACGCGGGCAGCGGCCGCGCCCCGCGACGGGCATCGACGACAAGGAGGTGACCGGTGTTGGATCCGATGTCCAGGACGCCCATGCGCATGGGGCCACGCTAGCCGTGCTGGCGAAGCCTGAGTAAGGCGAGCCTCACCGGAAGGTCGACCGGTGCTCGGGACACAATGCTGCGCATGCGCCTGGACCACCTCTCGTACGCAGCCGGTCCCGACGGACTGGACGGGACCGCCGAACGCCTGGGATCGCTGTTGGGTGAGAGGTTCCGGGCGGGCGGGATCCACCCCCGTTTCGGTACCCGCAACCGGGTGCTCCCGTTGACGGGTGACACCTACCTCGAGGTCGTCGCCGTCCTCGACCACCCGGCCTCGGACAAAGCTCCCTTCGGCCAGGCCGTCCGCACCCGCTCCGAGCTCGGCGGCGGTTGGCTGGGCTGGGTCATCGGTGTGGACGACATCACCGATGCCGAGAAGCGGCTCGGTCGGCACGCCGTGCAGGGCAACCGCAGACGCCCCGACGGCTTCGACCTGCGCTGGAAGCAGCTGGGGGTCAGGGGACTGCAGGCCGACCCGCAGCTCCCGTACGTCGTCCAGTGGGAGGTCGACGCCGCCGAGCACCCCTCGGCCGGCGCCAGCGGTGACGTCCACCTGACCGCGCTGGAGATCGCCGGTGACCCCGCCCGCGTCACCGCCTGGCTCGGCGCGCGCACGCTCAAGGCCTTGTCGGACATCCACGTGCGCTGGGTATCACCGCACGGCAGCCCCGGCATCCTGGCGGCCCAGTTCAGCACCCCGGCCGGTGACGTCCGGATCTGAGCACCGGCGCCGACGCGAGGATCATCCACGGCGCTCAGCGAGCCGGGGGCCCGATGTCGGCGTGCTCCCCTAGCGTGACCGGCATGAGCAAGGGTCCGGTCACCGCCCGCCGTCACCGCCCGATGTTTCGCTGCTCCGAGTGCGGCTGGGAGGGCGCGAAGTGGGTCGGACGCTGTGCCGAGTGCCAGGCGTGGGGCACGGTCGACGAGGCCGACGCGTCGGGCAGTGTCCGCACGGCAGCCGGCCCGGTGAGCAGTGCCGCGGTTCCGATCACCGACGTCGCGGTCGAGGCGACCCGAGCGACTCCGTGCGGGGTGGGCGAGCTGGACCGCGTGCTCGGGGGCGGCCTGGTCAAGGGGGCCGCGGTGCTGCTGGCCGGAGAGCCCGGGGTCGGCAAGTCGACGCTGCTGCTCGAGGTGGCCGCGGCCTGGGCACGCGCGGGCCGCACGACGCTGTACGTCACCGGTGAGGAGTCCGCCGCGCAGGTACGCATGCGGGCCGACCGTACCGACGGGGTCCACCCGTCGCTCTACCTCGCGGCCGAGACGGACCTCGCTGCGGTGCTCACCCACGTGGAACGGGTCCGCCCATCGCTGCTGATCGTCGACTCCGTGCAGACCATCGCTTCGGACGGGGTCGAGGGCAGCGCCGGCGGTGTCACCCAGGTGCGCGAGGTGGCGGCCACGCTCACCCAGATCGCCAAGCGCACCGGCATCCCAACCGTGCTGGTCGGCCACGTCACCAAGGACGGCAGCATCGCCGGTCCGCGGGTCCTCGAGCACGTCGTCGACGTGGTGCTGTCCTTCGAGGGCGACAAGAGCTCCCGGCTGCGGCTGGTCCGTGCGGTCAAGAACCGGTTCGGTCCGGTCGACGAGGTGGGCTGCTTCGAGCTGTCCGACGGTGGGATCGTCGAAGTGGCCGACCCCACCGGGTTGTTCACCTCACGCCACCATGAGCCGGTCGCCGGCACCTGCGTCACGGTGACCCTCGAGGGTCGGCGGCCGCTGCTCGCCGAGGTGCAGGCCCTAGTGCTGCCGACCGGCTCGTCGAGCCCTCGCCGGTCCGCCTCCGGTGTCGACGCCAAGCGACTCGATCTGCTGTTGGCGGTCCTCGGCCGCCGCGCGGGATTGTCCATGGCCCACTACGACGTCTACGCCTCCACCGTCGGCGGGGCCCGACTCGTCGACCCGGCTGCAGACCTCGCGATCGCGGTCGCCCTCGCCTCAGCCGCGCTCGACAAGGTCCTCGCCCACCGGGTGGTGGTGATGGGCGAGATCGGCCTGGCCGGTGAGGTCCGCCGCATCCCGTCGATCCACCAGCGGGTGGCCGAGGCGGCCCGCCTGGGGTTCACCCACGCGATCGTGCCGTCCGACCACGGCCCAGCAATTGCGACCACGTCTGCGGCTCCCGGGATCGTCGTACTCGACGTACCCGACGTGTCGTCCGCACTCGCCGTCCTCGGCCTGGTGCAGCGCCGGTGAGGCCCTGGTGCCGCCGCACCGGCAGCCCGCAGGACTCAGCTGTGTAACGGCCTGCGGAAACAGCCGCGTTCCGGCGCGGACGTCGGGAGTCTGCCCCTTAGAATGAGGCCGAGCACTTGGCTCACGAGCAGCACCGGTAAAGCAGCACGAGGGGACGCCCCGAGATCATGGCCGCCACAGGCGAGCGCACCGCACAGGAAGTCCGGATGCGCGCCACCATGGCCAGCGTCGCGCCGGGCACCGTGCTGCGGGAGGGCCTCGAACGCATCCTGCGTGGACGTACCGGAGCACTGATCGTGCTCGGTTCGGACAAGACGGTCGACGCGATCTCCACCGGCGGCTTCTCCCTCGACGTCCCGTTCAGCGCCACCGGCTTGCGCGAGCTGGCCAAGATGGACGGCGCCATCATCCTGGACCCGGACGCCAGCCTGATCGCCTCCGCCGCCGTCCACCTAATGCCGGACCCGACCATCGCGACCGAGGAGTCCGGCACCCGTCACCGTACTGCGGACCGGGTCGCCCGCCAGACCGGCCTGCCGGTGATCTCGGTGTCGCAGTCGATGCAGACCATCGCCCTGTACGTCGGCTTGCAGCGCCACGTCCTGGAGGGCACCGCCGCGATTCTCGGCCGTGCCAACCAGGCCCTGGCCACGCTGGAGCGCTACAAGCTGCGCCTCGACGAGGTGTCCGGGTCGTTGTCGGCGCTGGAGATCGAGGACCTCGTCACCGTCCGCGACGTGGCTGCGGTCGTGCAGCGCCTGGAGATGGTGAGCCGGATCGCGACCGAGATCGAGGACTACGTGCTCGAGCTGGGCACCGACGGCCGGCTGCTCAGCCTGCAGCTCGAGGAGCTGGTCACCGGGGTCGATGTCGAGCGCGACCTGGTGGTGCGCGACTACAGCCCGGTCGACCCGTCCGGCTCGGAGCCCGATCAGGTGCTCGCGATGCTGGGTGAGCTGAGCTCGATCGAGCTCGTCGACATCGCCACGGTCACCCGCGCCGCCGGCCTCGGCGGTGCTGAACAGCTCGATATCGCCCTTTCTCCTCGCGGTTTCCGCCTGCTGGCCAAGGTTCCGCGACTCCCGGGCACGGTCGTCGACCGGCTGGTCGAGCACTTCGGGAGCCTGCAGAAGCTCTTGACGGCCACCATCGAGGACCTGCAGATCGTCGAGGGCGTCGGTGAGCTCCGGGCCCGAAGCGTACGCGAGGGGCTCTCCCGGCTCGCAGAGTCCAGCATCCTGGAGCGCTACGTCTGATCCGCGGTCACCCCAACCCGGCGCGAGTGGCGCAACCGCGGGGTCGATCGACCGCGTGGCACCCGTTCGTGCACCACTCGGCGCCGTTCAGTCGTTCGACGACAGCTCCTCGTCGCCAGGTTCGGGCGCTCCGCCGGTCTGGCTCTCCGGCTCCGACGGTTCCTCGTCGTCCGGCGGCTCGTCATCCGGCGGCTCGTCCGCCTCCTCGTCGTCCGACGGCTCCTTGGGCCTCCACGGTTTCGGGGGAGGCGGGGGCTCGAGCAGGGTGAATTCGGTGGCGGCCGGCTCTCCGGTGAGCACGGCGGCGTGCAGCTGGTACTGCCCGGATGCGGCGAAGGCCGCACGAGGTGAGCAGCGGTCACCGGTGCGCTGTCCGGTCCACGGCACCTGCACAGACGCGGTCCAGAACGGCCGGAGCACCACGCTCTGCTCCGGAATCGCGTCCCGGCAGCGGGTCGAGGTCCACACCTGTTCGTCGTCCGCGCTGATCAACAGCAGCAGCCGGTCGGCGTCGAGATCCAGTGAGCAGGGCACGGGCTGGAGCGTGGAGAAGGCCAGGCGCAGATCGACCGTGCCGCCCGCCTCGTACCCTGTCGGCACCGAGGGAAGCACGCTCACCTGCGTCAGGTCGCACGCACCCTCAGGCGGGGGCAGGACAGCACTGACCGTGCGGGCGCGGTTCGCCTCCCGCTCCGCCTGGCGTGCCTCCCGGCGCTCCCGCTTCTCCTGGCGCTCCTGCTTGATCCGCTCCCGCCGCCTGTCGCGCTTGCTCAGACGAGGCTCGTCTGTCGGTGTCGCGGTGGCGGTCGGCGCCTCCTCGATCTCCTCGACCGCCGGCGACGGGTCGGCACCGGCCTGATCTCCGGACGCAGTGGACGCGACCAGCCGGGTCACTCCCCAGACCAGGGCGAGGACGACCAGTATCAGGAGCAGCCGCCGGACCCAGTAGACCCGGCGTGGCAGCGGCCCGGACGGGCGTACGACGGTGCTCACCGCCCGACGCTAACCCGCCGCCTCACTGCGGTGACGAAGGCACACCGCGTGGTCGGCGATGGCGGTCATGCGGCGTCGGTGTCGTTGTCGGGCGCTGTGCACTGGTGGGGTACGCAGCTGCTGTTCGTAGTGGCGGTCTTGACAGACTGAGCAGGTGACGACACTGCCCGACCGGGTCCTGACCTGGTACGACCAGCACGCCCGCGAACTCCCGTGGCGATCGGAGTCGGCGAGTGCGTGGTCGGTCCTGGTGTCGGAGTTCATGCTGCAGCAGACACCGGTCTCCCGGGTGCTGCCGGTGCACCAAGCCTGGATGGCCCGCTGGCCCGCTCCTGCAGACCTGGCGGCGGCCGGTGTCGGTGACGCGCTCCGCTCCTGGGGCCGGCTGGGCTACCCGCGACGCGCACTGCGGCTGCACGCCGCTGCGACCGCCATCGTCCTCGAGCACTGCGGTGACGTACCCACGTCGCTGGAGGCCCTGCGGTCCCTTCCCGGTGTCGGCGACTACACAGCGGCCGCTGTCGCGTCGTTCGCCTTCGGCCAGCGCCACGCCGTGCTGGACACGAACGTGCGCCGGGTGCTCGCACGGCACCGCAGCGGCAGCGCGTACCCGGGGAGCGGTGTCACGGTCGCCGAGCGGCGGCTCGCCGAGTCACTGCTGCCACCCTCGCCGGCTCGCGCAGCCCGATGGGGGGTCGCGGTGATGGAGCTCGGTGCCCTGGTCTGCACGGCCGCGGCACCCCGGTGCGAGGCCTGTCCGGTCGCCGCCGACTGCGTGTGGCGGCTGGCCGGGAGCCCTGCCCATGTCGGTACCCGCCGGCGCCAGGCCTGGACAGGCACCGACCGGCAGTGCCGGGGCAGGCTGCTGGCGGTCCTGCGCGACGCGACCGGTCCGGTGCCCCGCACGCTGCTGGAGCAGGTGTGGCCTGACGCGGCGCAACGCGACCGGTGCCTGGCCAGCCTGGTCACCGACGGCCTGGTCGCACCGGTCGGCGACAACCTGTTCGCCCTCCCCTAACCGCCACCATCGCGCCGATCCGTGAGTTCCATCGCGTCGATCCGTGAGTTCCATCGCGGGGCAACAGAGCGGAATCGATCGGAACTCACGGACGGGCGCCACCAAACTCACGGATGGGTGGATTGAAACTCACGGACGGGCGCTCACTCCTTGGCGACGGGCTCCTCCACGGGGGGCAGGTCCGGCAGCTCGAGCTCGGCCTTGGGAGTGCCCTTGAAGGTGAACGTCGCATCCGGGCCGCTGCCCTCGACGTCGACCAGCACCAGCTGACCGGGTCGCACCTCACCGAAGAGCAGCTTCTCGGCCAGCGTGTCCTCGATCTCGCGCTGCACCGTGCGTCGCAGCGGACGGGCACCGAGCACCGGGTCGAACCCGCGCGACGCGAGCGTCTCCTTGGCTGCCGTGGTGAGCTCGAGCTCCATGTCCTTGTCCTTGAGCCGGCTCTCCACGCTGCCGAGCATGAGGTCGACCATGGTGACGATCTCGGCCTGCGTCAGCGGCGGGAAGACGACGATCTCGTCGACCCGGTTGAGGAACTCCGGACGGAAGTGCTGCTTCAGCTCGTCGGACACCTTGGCCTTCATCCGGTCGTACGAACCCTGGGTGTCACCTGCCTGGGCGAAACCGAGGTTCACGCCCTTGGCGATGTCACGTGTCCCGAGGTTCGTGGTCATGATGATGACGGTGTTCTTGAAGTCGACGACCCGACCCTGGGAATCAGTCAGGCGGCCGTCCTCGAGGATTTGCAGCAGCGAGTTGAAGATGTCCGGGTGCGCCTTCTCGACCTCGTCGAAGAGCACCACCGAGAACGGCTTGCGGCGCACCTTCTCGGTGAGCTGACCGCCTTCTTCGTACCCGACGTATCCGGGGGGCGACCCGAACAAGCGGGAGATGGTGTGCTTCTCGGAGAACTCGCTCATGTCGAGCTGGATGAGCGAGTCGGGATCGCCGAACAGGAATTCGGCCAGCGACTTGCTCAGCCAGGTCTTCCCGACGCCGGACGGGCCGGCGAAGATGAACGAGCCACCGGGACGACGGGGGTCCTTCAAGCCTGCCCGGGTACGACGAATTGCCCGTGACAAGGCCTTGATGGCCTCGTCCTGGCCGATCACCTTCTTGTGCAGCTCCTCCTCCATGCGCAGCAGGCGGCCGGACTCCTCCTCCGAGAGCTTGACGATCGGAATTCCGGTGGCGATCGCGAGGACCTCGGCGATGAGCTCCTCGTCGACCTCGGCGACGACGTCCATGTCGCCGGCCCGCCACTGCCGTTCACGCTCGCCCCTGGCGGCGATGAGCTTCTTCTCCTCGTCGCGCAGCGACGCAGCGGCCTCGAAGTCCTGGCTGTCGATCGCGCCTTCCTTGCGCATCCGTACGGCGGCGATCTTGTCGTCGAACTCGCGCAGGTCCGGCGGAGCGGTCATCCGACGGATACGCAAGCGGGCACCCGCCTCGTCGATCAGGTCGATCGCCTTGTCGGGCAGGAAACGGTCGGAGACGTAGCGGTCGGCCAGCGTCGCCGCCGAGACGAGCGCCTCGTCGGTGATGGTGACCCGGTGGTGCGCCTCGTAGCGGTCGCGCAGACCCTTGAGCATCTCGATCGTGTGCGCGATGGACGGCTCGGGGACCTGGATCGGCTGGAAGCGCCGCTCCAGGGCCGCATCCTTCTCCAGGTGCTTGCGGTACTCGTCGAGCGTGGTGGCGCCGATCGTCTGCAGCTCACCCCGGGCCAGCATGGGCTTGAGGATGCTGGCGGCGTCGATCGCGCCCTCGGCCGCACCGGCGCCGACGAGGGTGTGGATCTCGTCGATGAACAGCACGATGTCGCCGCGGGTACGGATCTCCTTGAGCACCTTCTTCAGGCGCTCCTCGAAGTCACCGCGGTAGCGAGACCCGGCCACCAGGGCACCGAGGTCGAGGGTGTAGATCTGCTTGTCCTTGAGCGTCTCGGGCACGTCGCCCTTCACGATGTCCTGGGCCAGGCCCTCGACGATCGTGGTCTTGCCCACGCCCGGCTCACCGATCAGCACGGGGTTGTTCTTCGTACGGCGCGAGAGCACCTGCATGACCCGCTCGATCTCCTTGCCGCGACCGATGACCGGGTCGAGCTTGCCCTCGCGTGCCTGCTGGGTCAGGTTGCGACCGAACTGGTCGAGCACCAGGGAGCTGCTGGGAGCACCTTCGGCCGGCGCGCCGGTGGGGGTGGACTCCTTGCCCTGATAGCCGCTCAGCAGCTGGATGACCTGCTGACGTACCCGGTTGAGGTCCGCACCGAGCTTGACAAGCACCTGAGCGGCGACGCCTTCACCCTCACGGATGAGGCCGAGCAGGATGTGCTCGGTCCCGATGTAGTTGTGCCCGAGCTGCAGCGCCTCGCGCAGGCTGAGCTCGAGCACCTTCTTGGCACGCGGCGTGAACGGGATGTGTCCGCTGGGTGCCTGCTGGCCCTGGCCGATGATCTCCTCGACCTGCGCCCGCACCGCCTCCAGCGAGATGCCCAGGCTCTCCAGAGCCTTGGCCGCGACACCTTCCCCCTCGTGGATCAACCCGAGGAGGATGTGCTCGGTGCCGATGTAGTTGTGGCTGAGCATCCGGGCCTCTTCTTGGGCCAGGACGACCACACGACGCGCCCGGTCGGTGAACCTCTCGAACATGATGTGCTTCTCCTTGCCTGGACCCGGTCGCGGCCCGTCGACGGCCGGTGTGACCGTCGTCGGTTTCCATGCTAGCCCGGCGGTGCCAGCCCGGTGTCCTCGTGCCTTGTGAAACGCATCCCGGCACGGCACATGTTCCGGCCCGGCCAGGCGTTCGCGCACAGCGAAAGCCGGACCCGTCCCTCGGGCCGCCCTCGCCGCTCAGTGAGCGGCGTCGTAAGCGGTGCGCACCTCGGCCGACACGCGTCCGCGGTCCGACACCTGGTAGCCGTTGGCGCGGGCCCAGTCCCGCACCTCCGCGGCGTCCGAGCCGCTACCCGAGCGCGCCGGCCGTGCCTTGGCCCGGCCGCCTCGTCGGGCCCCGATCTTGCGTGCCTCGGCCTTGTAGACCGCGAATGCGTCACGCATGGCCGAGGCATTCGCGTCCGACAAGTCGATCTCGTACGAAGTCCCGTCGAGCGCGAACTCGACGGTCTCCGAGGCGTCACTCCCGTCGAGGTCGTCAACGAGCAGGATCTGCACCTTCTGCGCCACAGCTGATTCCTTTCGTGCCACCGGAACGACATCCATCCACGATGATGATGATTAGGTCGTGGAAATACTAGTACCATCGGCTGAGGACATGCACGTCGCGTGTTGGCATGTTGTGACGTGGCACGCGGAGCATTCACTGGACGCACTCGCCCGACGGGCGAAACTTGTCTCTTCATCTATCCGGAAATGGTGCAGGGTCAGCCCGTCGCATGTTTCGCGGCGTTGCCGAGCAGGACTGGCACGTTGTCGATCAACCGGGTGGAGCCGACCGCGGCCGCGACCAACAACCGCGCTTCGCCCTGCGCTGTCACCGGGCCGAGCTTCGGGTCGGTCAGTGCCAGGTAGTCGAGCCGGACGCCCTCGGCGGCCGCGAGCACCTCGTGCGCCGCCGCCAGCACGGCCGCGGCGCCGTCGCCGGCGTTGCGGACACCGGCCCGCAAGGCGTGCCAGAGCGCGACGGCGGATTCCCGCTCCACGTCGTCGAGGTAGCGGTTGCGGCTGGACAGCGCCAGCCCGTCCGGCTCGCGCACGGTGGGAACCCCGGTGACCTCGACCCGCCAGGCGAAGTCGCGTGCCATGGCTCGGACCAGCGCGAGCTGCTGGTAGTCCTTCTCCCCGAACAGCGCGTATCGCGGTCGTACCAGCCCGAACAGCTTGGCCAGCACCGTGAGGACGCCGCGGAAGTGCGTCGGGCGGCTGGCGCCCTCGAACAGCAGCCCGAGCTCACCGGGGTCGACGGTGATGCCGCCGTGGATGCCCTCGGGGTAGATCGACTCGACGTCGGGGACGTACACGAGGTCGACCGCCTCGCTCTGGCAGGTGCGTAGATCGCGGTCGAGGTCGCGTGGATAGCGCTCGAGATCCTCGCCGGGGGCGAACTGGGTCGGGTTGACGAAGATCGAGACGACCAGCACGTCCCCGAGCTCGCGCGCGGTCCGCAGGAGCGCGCGGTGCCCGTCGTGCAGCGCACCCATCGTCGGTACGAGCGCGACCGGTGACATCGCCAGCTGTGAGGGCAGCAGCAGCTCGTTCAGCTCGGCCACCGTGCGCACCACCGCTGTGCGCGTCATGGTGTACGCGTCATGGTGTGCGCGTCATGGTGGGCTCATCCGTGCGGGCGTCCGAGGTCGTCGGCCATCTGGGCGGCGGTGAAGTCCCAGGCGGCGACGTCGAGCCGATCGGTGATCTCCCGGGCCCGCTCGCGCGAGAGCCGGCCGTCGGCGACCGACAGCCCCGCCGTCACGCGTGCCATGGCGAGATAGGCATCGAACGTCGGGGCCGGAGCATCGGCCAGTGCGTCGAGGTGGGCGTCAATGGTCTCCCGGTCGCCGCGGACGACCGGCCCGGTGAGCGCGGCATCGCCGTAGTCGAGCGCGTTGTCCAGCGCAGCCTCCAGCAGTGGGCGCAGTGTCGCCGACGGATCCTGCGTCCCGGCCTGCTGCAGCAGACCGAGTGCCTGGGTCACCAATGTGACCAGGTGGTTGGAACCGTGGGCCAGCGCCGCGTGGTACATCGCACGATGTTCTTCGGTGACGACGGTCATGGTGGCGCCGAGGTCAGCGACCAGGCTGCGGGCGACCTCAGCGGCTGCGTCGTCGGCGGTGGTCACGCCGAACACGCACGACGGCAACCGGGCCAGGTCGACGTCGGTGCCGGTGAACGTCATCGCCGGGTGCAGGGCGACCACGCAGGCACCGGCTCGCGCAGCCGGCTCGAGGACGGCGACGCCGTGGTGGCCGCTGGTGTGCACGACCACCTGGCCTGCGCTGATCGCCCCGTCGGCGACGAGGGTCGCCACCACGGCGGCCAGCGCGTCGTCCGGCACGGTCAGCAGCACCAGGTCCGCGTCCCGGGCGACGGCATCGGGGCCGGCCGGCCGCGCCTCGGGCAGCAAGGTCTCCAGTCGCGTACGGGATGCAGGGGAGGATCCCGAGGCGGCGACGATGTGATGGCCGGCGTCACGGAGGGCGGCGGCGAGCACAGCCCCGACGCGCCCTGCGCCGATGAGACCGATGCGCATGTGCGCCATCCCCGCCTCCCTTCGCGGATACCGGACGCTTGACCCGACGTCGTGCGCGGCCCTGCTGTGCTACCGCGTCGTGGGGTCGAGGGTACGCCGGGCCCGCGGACTCCGACACGCGTCCGAGCGTGGAGTGGGTCACATGCAGAGGCGACTCAGCGGCGTCGGTTCAGGTCGCGATGGCTCGCAGTGCCCGACGGCACTCCCGTTCGAGCTCACGATGGCTGCGCAGCCGCTCCCGCAGTCCGGGGGCAGGTGGCAGGGTCGGAGCCGCCACCGAGAGCGGACGATCCTGAGCATGCAACCTCGCGCCGTCCCAGCGACCGGTCGTGACCTCGCGTACCCAGCACTCGAGGTCCACCGAGAAGTCGTGCCGCAGGAGCACCGCAGCCCCCGGCTGCTGTGCAGGCCGACGACCCAACGAGATGCATGTGACCGCAGCGTCCCCTGCAGCCGGTTCCACCGCCACCGTGTCGACCGAGAGCTCGCCGCCCGCTGGACTCACCGTGAGAACGCCCTGGCTGGCGTCGGTGCGCTCGCCGATCCCGTGCACCGCGGTCGGCTCGAGCACCAGGATCAGGCGGGGCAGGATCCACCAGTGCTCGCGACGCAGGACGTGGCTGTCGGCGAAGGCCCGCGAGGGGGGATGCTTGCGCAGCTCCTGGTCGAGCATCGACTCGGTGAAGACCGAGCCGTCGTGGTCCACCACCAGGCGCATGCGACCGAGGCCGACGCCAGGCTGCCAGTCCCGCTGGGCGAGGCGACGATCGCTGAGCACCCACGCCACGCCCGGGCAGGCAGCAAGTTGACGCACCGCTGGCCACTGCGACCAGTGCAGCGCGAGCGCCGGTCGCCCCTGGTGCTCCAGCGGCACGATCGCGGTCGCCCGGGGGCTGCCCTGCGGGTCCGACCAGCAGAGCTCCGCGACACCCGCGCTGCGGCTCGCATCGACGAGGTCGGCGACGGCGTCCATGGGAACACTCCTCGCAGGAAAATCGCACTATAGTCGTTCGATCGGCAACGTCCGCGGGGGCACTGTAGGGCCACACCGATGGGGACGTCGCGACGGTCGCGGCCTCCGGGAACGACGACCGGGAGGTCATAGTGCCCGCCATAGTCATCGCCCTCGCAGTGGGCTCGGCGTTCTTCTTGGGCTATCGCTTCTACTCCGACTACCTGGCACGCAAGGTGTACGCACTCGATCCCGCGTTCGTCACCCCCGCGCACACGATGGAGGACGGGGTTGACTACGTCCCCACGAACAAGCACGTGTTGTTCGGCCACCACTTCACCTCGGTGGCCGGCGCCGCCCCCATCGTCGGACCCGCCATCGGTGTGTTCTGGGGCTGGGGCCCGGCGCTGGCGTGGGTCGTCCTCGGCACTATCTTCGCGGCGGGCGTCCACGACTTCGGTTCGTTGGTCGTGTCGGTCCGGCACCGCGCCCAGAACATCGGCTCGTTGGCCGCCTCGGTGATCAATCCCCGGTCACGCACGCTGTTCCTGATCCTGATCTTCTTCCTGCTCACGCTGGTCAACGCGGTCTTCGCCGTCGTCATCGGCAACCTGTTCGTCGCCAACCCGGCCGCGGTCGTGCCGATCATGTTGG
>JACCXZ010000053.1 GCA_013696745.1 Nocardioidaceae bacterium
CCGACGGCACCCGCTATCTCGACGCCACGGCCGGGCTGTGGTTCACCAACGTGGGCCACGGGCGCACCGAGATCGCCCAGGCGGTGGCCGCGCAGCTCGGCTCGATCGCCGCGTACTCCAACTTCGGTGACATCGCCATCGACACCACCGTGCAACTAGCCGAACGGCTGTCGGGCATCGCGCCGGTGCCAGACAGCAAGGTCTTCCTCACCTCCGGCGGCTCGGACTCGGTCGAGACCGCGGCCAAGCTCGCCCGGCGGTACTGGAACGAGCTCGGCCGGCCGGACAAGCGGGTGCTGATCGGACGGCAGAAGGCCTACCACGGCATGCACTACGCCGGCACCGCACTGTCGGGGCTGCCGCCGAACCGCGAGGGGTACGGCGAGCTCGTCGCCGACTCCGCCACGGTCGACTGGGACTCCGGCAAGAGCCTCGCGGAGGCCATCGAGCGGATCGGCGCGGGCAACATCGCTGCCTTCTTCTGTGAGCCGGTGATCGGTGCCGGCGGGGTCTACCCGCCGCCGGAGGGGTATCTGCCCGAGGTGCGCTCGCTGTGTCGCGAGCACGACATCCTGTTCGTCGCCGACGAGGTCGTCACCGGGTTCGGACGCATCGGCGGGGCCTGGTTCGCATCGAGCCGCTTCGCTCTGGAGCCGGACATGGTCACGACCGCGAAGGGACTGACCTCCGGTTACGTACCGATGGGTGCGCTGCTGGTCGCACCGCGGGTGGCCGAGCCGTTCTTCCGCCCGGGCGCCGGGGTCTGGTGGCGGCACGGGTACACCTACGGCGGTCACGCCGGGGCGGCGGCCGCTGCCATGGCCAATCTCGACATCCTGGAGCGAGAGCATCTGCCCGATCACGCCTCGCGGCTCGAGCAGACACTGCACCGCGAGCTCGCACCCCTTGCCGACCACGACGCCGTGGCCGAGGTACGCAGTGGGACAGGTGCGCTGGCTGCGGTGCAGCTGCACGACGCATCTGCAGCGCCCGGCCTGGCCATGCGGCTGCGTTCGTACGGCGTGGCGACCCGGGCCGTCGGTGCCGGTGGCATCCAGGTGTCCCCGGCCTTCGTGATGACCGACGAGCAGGTGCAGACGTTGGCAGCCGCCATCCGGGCGGCTCTCGACTCGCAGTGACCGGCCTCAGCCTGCCCGCCACTGCTCGCACTGCGCGTCGGGCGGTAGCTCCCGCGACTCGGACTTGAGCAGGTACACGTCGATTCCGCACGGCGAGCCGACCTGGATGTAGCGGTCCTCGATCGCCGCGGTCAAGGCACCGTCTGCATCGAGCTGCCAGGAGTTGCGCGGGTACCATTCCACGAGCCAGGTGGGTGCGTCGGGTCCGCGCAGCGTCGTCAGCAGCAGGTCGAGTTCCGGGTCGAGCGTGCGGGTGAGCAGGCTCCACAGGTACGGGTAGGGGCTGCTCATCCCCGCCGCATGCAGCACGTTGGCCTTGCCCCAGAGGACCACGCCGGTGTCACCCTGCTCGCTGTCGGCCGCCATCCACCGCCCGACCGCAGCCTGGCTGTTGGTGCTGCCCAGGATCGGCCGCTCCAGTCCCAGGTACGTCGCGACCACGGCGGCCACCGCAGCCATGGCCGCACCGCAGCGCATCCCGAGCCCTGACCAGGTGGGCTGGGGAGCCATCACCGCGGTCGCGAGAACCACGGCCGGGATCAGCTGCAGCAGGTAGTCGTTGTACCAGGCGCCGCCGAGGAACATGGCCGCGCCCGATGCGACGATCATCGCCAGGACCGCAACCCATGTCGCGGTGTTGTCGTACCGCTTGACCTGCCGGTAGCCACAGACGAAGCAGAAGAGCAGCACCAGGAAGCCGGTGAGGGCGGCGATGACGGTCAAGGTGACGAAGCGGTAGAAATCGTTGTCCGAGCGCCCGATCACCCCCGCCGCCTGCAGCCGGTAGCCGAACATCTGGAACCAGACGTGTGACGCGGTAAGCCACGAGACCAGGACGCCCAGCGCCACCGCCGCGACCGGCAGGAGCATCCCGAGCAAGCCACCGCTCGCGATCCGGACGACGGCGCTTCCGGGCAGGGCTCGGACGCGCCAGGAAGCGAACAGCAGTACGCCCGCGAACACCGCGCCCTCCGCGTAGCTCTGCACCACCAGCAGCGCCGAGGTGGCGCAGGCTCCGGCCAGTACGGCCAGGGCGTCACCGGAGGCAGATCGCGCCCGCCTGAGCGCGGCGATGGTGCACGCGCAGCTCACGGTGACCAGCGCCGCGGCCAGCAAGCGTTCGTTCATGACGGTGGAGGACATCGCATAGGTGGAGCTGTAGGACGCTGCCACCAGGGCGGACCACCCTGCCCCCGACCTGCCCCGCAACTGGTGACCGGCCCAGCCGGCTGCGACCACCAGGATCACGGCCACCAGGCAGCCGATCAGCCGCAGGGCGAACGCACCCCCGAGAGCGTCGGCCAGGGCGAACACCAGCATCAGGACGATCCCCCTGCCCACGAAGTAGTCGCCGTACAGGAAGGGCCCCTCCTCCCACTGATGCGCCATGATCAGCAGACCCGCCTCGTCGGGCATCAGCGGCCAGGTCAGGAACGGCACCCGCAGGGCAAGGGTGAACAGGACACACAGCCCGACCAACACCACGCTTCCCGGGCCCGTTCGTTCCGGTAGCCGACTACTCAACTCAGGTACTGGCACAGGCGCAGTGTCCCATCCGTCGTGTCGCCGGCGACCACCGCGTGAAAATGCCGCGACATGGGGACTCGCCCGGATCAGGATGATCGGCATGACGCGAATCCTCGAGGTCGATCCGCGCGATGATGGCGCCCTGCGTGCCTGGTACGACGTGCTGCACGCTGGTGCAATCGGAGACCGGACCGCGCCGATCGTGAGCACGTACCCAGCGATGGCGTACTCGCTGCGCTACCCCGGTCCCACCCTGCGGCGCCTCGCAGTCGCAGCAGACGAGGGTGGCCAGAGCGTCGGGGCGCTGCTGTTCGAGCTGCCACTGAAGGAGGCTCTGGCCACGGTTGCGGTCGAGATCGATGTCCCCCCGCCTCACCGGCGACGCGGTCTGGGCTCCGCCCTGTGGGCTTGGGCGCTCGAGCGGGCGGAACGTGAGAACCGAACCATCTGAGACCACATCGCATCCTGATCACACTGACCATGGCGCTGGTCACCTCACTCGGCCTTTCGCTACTGGCACCGCTGACCTCCTCGTCCCCGCCGGAGGCACAGGCGGCCCTGCGCACGAACGTGGACACCGACTACACACTGCTGCGGCGCGATGCGCGCTCCTAGGTCATCGGCACCGCCTACCGCGCCTGGACCTTCGACGCCCACGGACCGGCCAAGGCGGGCTACCGCTGGGGTCGCGTGTTCGGCGACGTGAACTCCTGCCTGTGGATCTACGAAGGCGCGGTGGCCGGCTCCGGCGCCACCAACGACTCCTGCGGTGCCGCCCGGATCATGCCCGTCTCGGAGTTCACCAACGGCCAGGTCGGTGGCAGTACATCGACGGCGCGGCGGTCGCGACGGTGGCCGGCCCGGGCTGTACGACGTACGACGGCGTGCACCCGCGTCCCACGGGGTCGGCGTGCAGTCGTGGTACTTCCTGCCCCGGGGCTGCCTGCCGTACGACCTGCCCGGACTACTGCTCGCGCCGCCCCCAGGGTGAGCCGTAGGCGGAGAGCAGGTCGAGGAACGGCACCGCGTCGAACGCCTCCGGGCCGAGCACACCGGTGCCCGACCACACTTCGGTCGCCAGCAGCTCCAGTGCGACGGCCGGGTTGACCGCGGTCTGCCAGACCACGCACTGGTGCCCGTACTCGCGCATGGACCAGTCGTTGTCGACCACGTGGTACAGGTACGTCGAGCGTGGCTGCCCGTCCTTGCCCGTGCCGGTCACCCACAGGCCGGCACACGTCTTGCCGTGCATCCGGTCGCCCAGCGTGGCGGGATCGGGCAGACAGGCGGCCACCAGGTCACGCGGACTGACCTGCGTGTCCTTGACCGTCACCGGTGCGGTGCGATCCAGGCCGAGCTTGTGCAGCGTCTTGAGGACGTTGATGAAGTCCTCGCCGAGGCCGTACTTGAAGGTCGCCCGATCGCAGTCCAGCCAGCGTGGCATCAGCAGCACTTCCTCGTGCTCCACGTTGACGCACTCCACCGGCCCGATCCCTGCGGGGAAGTCGAAGGTCTCGGCGCCGGAGAAGGGCTCGGTGGTGAACCAGCCACGGTCCTTGTCCCAGACGACCGGCGGGTTGAGGCACTCCTCGATGGTGGTCCAGATCGAGAACGACGGCGCAAAGTCGTAGCCGTCGACCGAGAGGTTCGCACCGTCGCGGGTGCCGAGCTCCGCGACGTGACTGAACAGGTGGTCGCTGGCGTAGCGCGCGAGCACGTCGGACAGGCCGGGCTCGACCCCCATGCCGACCAGAGCCAGCCGCCCCGCGTCCTCCCACTGACCGGCGGCCGCGAACTGCTCGTCACCGAGCTTGACACCCGTCCGTACGTACGGCTCGTCGGGATGCGGCCGGGACAGGCTCATCGCCATGTCGAGGTAGTCGGCTCCCGCGGCGAGGGCACCCTCGAAGATCGGCATCACGAATCGGGGATCGACGGCGTTCAGCACGTGCGTCGCGCGGTGCTCGCGTGCCACGTCCCGCACCGAGGTGGCGTCGGACGCGTCGACCCGGACGGCCACGAAGCGCCCGTCGGCGACGGCGGCCACCGCCCGCTGTGCCCGACCCTCGTCGTAGTCGGCGACGACGCAGGACTCGAAGAAGTCACGCCGCACGGCGATGGAGGTGAAGGCCGCTCCGACGCCGCCGGCACCGATCAGCAGGATCCGCACGTCAGACTTCGATGTTGGACATCACGTGTTTGATCCGGGTGTAGTCCTCGAACCCGTACATCGACAGGTCCTTGCCGTACCCGGAGTGCTTGAAGCCGCCGTGCGGCATCTCGGCGACGATCGGGATGTGGGTGTTGATCCACACGCACCCGAAGTCCAGCCGCCGGGCCATCCGCATCGCCCTACCGTGATCGCGGGTGAACACGCTGGAGGCCAGGCCGTAGCGCACACCGTTGGCCCAGCGCAACGCCTCGTCCTCGTCGCCGAACTGCTGCACGGTGATGACCGGGCCGAAGATCTCGTCCTGGATCACCTCGTCGTCCTGGCGCAGCCCGGACACGACTGTCGGGGCGTAGAAGTAGCCGTTGGCGAGGTCGCCACCGACTCGCTGGCCACCGGCCTGCAGCTGCGCGTGGTCGGGCAACCGGTCGACCATCCCGCTGACGCGAGCCAGCTGGTCGGCGTTGTTGACCGGACCGTAGAGCACCTCCTCGTCGTCCGGGCGGCCGGTCCTGGTGCTCCTCGCCTGCTCGGTGAGTGCCGCGACGAAGTCCGCATGCACCCGTGGGCCGGCGAGGACCCGCGCGGCAGCCGTGCAGTCCTGCCCGGCGTTGAAGTAACCGGCGCCGGCGATGGCTTCGGCCGCCGCCTCGACGTCGGCGTCGTCGAACACGATGACGGGGGCCTTGCCGCCCAGCTCGAGGTGGACCCGCTTGACGTCCTCGGCGGCCGCGGCCGCCACCTGCTGCCCGGCTCGGACCGAGCCGGTGATGGCGACCATCTGCGGGGTGGGGTGGCTGACGAGTGCCCGGCCGGTGTCGCGGTCACCACAGATCACGTTGAAGACGCCTGGGGGCAGGAACTCGTTTGCCACCTCGGCCAGCAGGGACGTCGAGGCGGGGGTGGTGTCGCTGGGCTTGAGCACGATGGCGTTGCCCGCGGCCAGCGCTGGGGCGATCTTCCACACGGCCATCATCAACGGGTAGTTCCAGGGCGTGACCTGGGCGACGACCCCGATCGGCTCACGGCGGACCCACGAGGTGTGCCCCGCCAAGTACTCCGCCGACGCCCGGCCGTCGAGCACCCGCGCGGCGCCGGCGAAGAAGCGGATCTGGTCCACCGCGGGTGGGATCTCCTCGCTGCGGGTGAAGCCCAGCGGCTTGCCGGTGTCCCGGCTCTCGACCGCGACGAACTCGTCAGCCCGCGACTCGATGGCGTCGGCGAGCCTGAGCAGCGCGAGCTGACGGTCCGCAGGTGTCGCGTCCCGCCAGGTCTCGAAGCCCGCCTGCGCAGCCTGCATCGCGGCGTCCACGTCCTGCTCCGTCGACATGGGGGCGGTCGCGTAGACCTCAGCGGTGACCGGGTCGATCACGTCGTAGGTGCCGCCGCCGCGGGCGGGGACCTTCTCGCCGTTGACGATGTTGCTGATCGTGACCTTGTCCGACATCGAGGTGCCTTCCCGCAGGTGTCGAGGTGTGCAGATGCGTGCGTCATCCTGCCAGTGAATCCGTCGTTTGCACACGGGCTGACCGTGCAGATCATGCCCGACTCGAGTTTACGCAACGGAAACCGGACGTCTGTGCGGGCGTGAGTGGCGGCGGTCGTACCCTGAGTGCCGTGCCCATCGCCCCCCTCGACCTCGTCGGCATCGACCACCTGCTGGACGACGAGGAGCGCGCGATCCGCGACACTGTCCGTGCGTTCTGCGCCGACCGGATCCGTCCGCACCTCGCCGAGTGGTTCGAGACCGGCGATGTCCCGGCACGCGAGCTGGCACAGGAGATGGGCACGCTCGGTCTTCTCGGCATGCACCTGGAGGGGTACGGCTGCGCCGGCGCCAACACCGTGTCGTACGGCCTGGCGTGCATGGAGCTCGAGGCCGCCGACTCCGGCATCCGCAGCCTCGCCTCGGTGCAGGGCTCCCTGGCGATGTTCGCGATCCACCGCTTCGGCAGCGAGGAGCAGAAGACCCACTGGCTGCCGCGGATGGCCACCGGTGAGGCGATCGGCTGCTTCGGCCTGACCGAGGCCGACTTCGGTTCCGACCCCGGCGGCATGCGGACCCGGGCCCGCCAAGACGGTTCCGACTGGGTCCTGGACGGCTCCAAGATGTGGATCACCAACGGGTCGATCGCCGACGTCGCCGTGGTGTGGGCCCAGACCGACGACAAGATCCGCGGCTTCGTCGTCCCGACCGACACGTCCGGCTTCAGCGCCTCGACGGTCACCCGCAAGATGTCGCTGCGCGCCTCGGTCACCTCCGAGCTGGTGCTGGCGGACGTCCGCCTGCCGGCTTCGGCGATGCTGCCGGAGGCACGAGGACTGTCCGGACCCCTGGCGTGCCTGTCCGAGGCCCGGCTGGGGATCATCTACGGCTCGCTGGGAGCCGCGCGGGACAGCCTGGAGTGCGCTCTGGACTACGCCGGGACGCGGACCGTGTTCGACAAGCCACTGTCGGCGTACCAGCTGACCCAGGAGAAGCTCGCCACCATGACCCTCGAGCTCGGCAAGGGGATGCTGCTCGCCCTGCATCTCGGCCGGCTGAAGGACCAGGGGCGGCTGCACCCCGAGCAGGTCAGCCTGGGCAAGCTCAACAACGTCCGCGAGTCCCTCGCGATCGCCCGTGAGTGCCGCACGATCCTCGGCGCCAACGGCATCACGCTGGAGTACTCGCCGATCCGGCACGCCAACAACCTGGAGTCCGTGCTCACGTACGAGGGGACATCCGAGGTGCACCTGTTGGTGATCGGCCAGGCGCTGACGGGGGAGGACGCCTTCCGCTGACGTTTGCGCGGCATGGTTCCGCCGAGATCCGAGTTGCTGGCCGTCTCGGGCGACGAGAGTGACCAGCAACTCGGAACTCGGCATGATCAGAGAGCGGGGCGGTAGACGGCGACCCAGACTTCCTGCGGTCCCCGGCTGCGCTCGAGCTGCACCTGCAGCTCGTCGCCTTGGCGCGGCCGAACAACCGTCGTACCTGTTGATGCAGTGCCGCCGCGATTGATCAACGATTGAGGCCCGCCCCGCCCGCCGAGCAGGGTCACCTCAGACTTGGCGCCGACACGGAAGTTCACCAAGCGAGGTCCTTCGCCGCTCACGATCGGGACAGCCAACGTGTTGCCCGGTTGCAGCGTCGTCGTGACGCCTCGCACGAACTCGCAATTGATACCGCCGGCTTCCTGGATGCGGTCGACGTGTACGCCCGGTACCGCCTCGACCCGCTCGACGTCATCGGCCACCCAGAACCCGGCACCGACCCGGATGTCGGTGCCCTCGACCGGTGCTTCGTCTGCGGTCAACCGCACCTCGACCTCCACCCTCTCACCGACACGAACGCCCAGCTCACGCCAGCGCGTCGTTCCCCGGCCCAGGTTGAAGCCCGGACCCTCGGCGTAGTCGGTGTCCGGACCCGAGCACGAGTTGAGCAGCCCGAGGCGACGACCGTTCACGTAGGTGTCGGCCATGTAGGGGACGGGTCGCCGTCGTACGCCCCATCCTCGCTGCGACAGACATTGGCCCACTCGTACACGTCCCCGGTCGCGGTGAACGAGAACATCACGCTGGCCTGCCCCGGCTCGCCCACGGCAGCTCCGTCGAGGACCTGCTGTCCCGGCGTCTCGTAGAAATCGACGCCGTCGACCTCCACGACCGGCACCCTCGCCGCCGCCAGCGGGTCGACCCGCTCGGTCGGGTCGGCTCCACGGCCGAGTCCGGCGGTGCGGCCGTGTCCACACCGCGGGGCAGGAACGCGAGCACGCCGACTGCGACGGCGGCGCTGAGCCCGGCGACACCGGCCACCTGCGCCCGCCGGACAGCAGTTCGCCTACGGCGGATTCCGGCCGTCCGGTCGGTGTGCGGCACGCGTGCGCGTTCCTCGGACCGTCCCGCAAGCTCGTTCCGCAGGTCGTCGATGTCCATGCCGCTCCCCCTTCGCCGCTCACGAGCGACGGGTCGATCCGCAGGTGTGCCAGCGCCTTGGACGTCTGGCTCTTGACTGTGCCGGGCGCCACACCGAGCAGCCGGGCGGTCTCACGTTCGGACAGGTCCTCGAAGAAGCGCAGCACCACCACGGACCGCATCCGCTTGGGCAGCTCGCCGTTCCACCTGCGCCACCACGAGGAGTACGTGTTGACCAGGATCTTGCGTACGTACGGGTCGGGCTCGTCGTCGATGCGCCCCCAGGACCGCCACGCCCTCGCCAGCGCCGTCACATCCAGGCGGTGTCGACCCGCGCGTCAGCGACCCTCGAGCAGCGGGCCGGCCGGGTCGTGCTGGATCCCCCGACGGCGTACGACTATTCCGGACAGCGCCTCCAGGACGACCCGGTTGGCCAGCCCCGCGGTGATGTCGGCGTGGTCGTAGGGCGGGGCCACCTCCACCACGTCGATTCCGACCACCGGCAGCTCGATGCAGATCCGACGCACCGAGTCGAGCAGCTCGCGCGCGGACAGGCCGCCCGGCTCAGGAGTCCCCGTACCGGGCGCGTGCCCGGGATCGCAGACATCGATGTCCACGGACAGGAACACGCCCTCGCACTCGTCGGTACCGATCCGGAACGCCTCGCTCAGGCAGTCGTCCAGTCCGCGCTTCACGATCTCGGTCATCTCGTACGACCGCATCCCCTGCTCGGCCATCCAGGCCAGCGTCTCGGGACCGGGCCAGTAGCCGCGCAGGCCGATCTGCAAGAAGCGGTCGCCCCGCAGGGCCCCGGACTCGATCAGCCGGCGCATCGGCTGGCCGTGGCCGTACAGCGACCCGAACTCGATGTCCCCGGTGTCAGCATGCGCGTCGAAGTGCAGCATCGACACCCGACCCATGCCGTGGTGCCGGGCCACCCCCGTCGCGTCCGGCCAGGCGATGGAGTGGTCACCGCCGAGGACCAGCGGGATGGCCCCGGCGGAGGCGACCGCGTACACCGCCTCCTCGAGCGCCGCCAACGCCTTGGGTGCCTCGCCGGGCGCCATCTCGACGTCGCCCGCGTCACGCACCACCACGTCACGCAACGCGTCGACGCGCAACGCCATGTGCGGACGCGACCCGTCGTGCGCGAGGTAGCATGCCTGCCGGATCGCCTGCGGGCCGAAACGCGTCCCTGAACGGTGCGACGTCCCGCCGTCGTACGGCGCACCGATGATCACGACGTCGGCGTCCGCGTACGTCCCGGCATCGGACAGATCGCACGTCGGTACGCCGAGGAACGTCAGGTCCGGGCCGTACTGGCTGCCGTAGCGCGTCATGGGTTCTCCACGGATTCCGTACGTATGGATCGGTCTCGGTGAGCGTTTCACGGTTGTGTCCTGGTTGTCACGACGGATCCACTTGCCGACTTGCGTGTCGCACGGGCACACTCGACGTCGACGCAGATACCAGCACGCCGATCGACGCGAGGTGCCCGAATGACCGCCGGACAAGACAGCGCGACCCGTGGCGACAGCCAGTTGCAACGGGCCGCGAATGACCACCTGTGGATGCACTTCGCGCGGCACTCCCCCGATGCCGAGGTGCCGACGATCGTGCGCGGCGACGGGGTGCACGTCTGGGACAGCCACGGTCGCCGCTACCTCGACGGTCTGGCCGGGCTGTTCGTCGTCCAGGTAGGCCACGGGCGCAGTGAGCTCGCCGAGGCCGCGGCCAAGCAAGCCTCCGAGCTCGCGTTCTTCCCGTTGTGGTCGTACGCGCACCCCACCGCCATCGAGCTGGCCGAGCGCCTGGCTCAGCACGCATCCGGTGACCTGAACCGGGTCTTCTTCACCACCGGCGGCGGCGAGGCCGTCGAGAGTGCCTGGAAGCTGGCCAAGCAGTACTTCAAGCTCACCGGCAAGCCGACCAAGCACAAAGTGATCAGCCGTTCGATCGCATACCACGGCACCCCGCAGGGCGCCTTGTCGATCACCGGCATCCCGGAGATGAAGGCACCCTTCGAGCCGTTGGTGCCGAGCACGTTCCGGGTGCCCAACACCAACTTCTACCGCGCCACCCAACACGGCGACGACCTCCAGACGTTCGGCCGGTGGGCCGCTGACCGGATCGCCGAGGCGATCGAGTTCGAGGGGCCGGACACCGTGGCCGCGGTGTTCCTCGAGCCGGTGCAGAACGCCGGCGGCTGCTTCCCACCACCGCCTGGCTACTTCCAGCGGGTTCGCGAGATCTGTGACGAGTACGACGTGCTGCTGGTCTCCGACGAGGTCATCTGCGCCTTCGGCCGGCTCGGACACATGTTCGCTGCCGACCGGTACGGCTACCAGCCGGACATCATCACCTGCGCCAAGGGTATGACCTCCGGGTACTCCCCGCTCGGCGCGATGATCGCAACGGACCGGCTGTTCGAGCCGTTCTCCCGCGGCACCGCTAGCTTCATGCACGGCTACACCTTCGGTGGCCACCCGGTGTCGACCGCGGTCGCGATGGCCAACCTCGACATCTTCGAGCGCGAGCAGCTCAACGAGCACGTGCTGGCGTCCGAGGGAGGCTTCCGGGCCTCCCTGGAGAAGCTGCACGACCTGCCGATCGTCGGGGACGTCCGCGGCGACGGCTTCTTCTACGGCATCGAGATGGTCAAGGACAAGGCCACCATGGAGACGTTCAACGCGGACGAGTCCGAACGGCTGCTACGCGGCTTCTTGTCCAGGGCGCTGTTCGAGGCCGGCCTGTACTGCCGGGCCGACGACCGTGGCGACCCGGTGATCCAGCTCGCCCCGCCGCTGATCGCCACCCAGGAGCACTTCGACGAGATCGAGCAGATCCTGCGCTCCGTACTCACCGAAGCCTGGTCGCGGCTGTAGCCCTGCCCGCTCCGCTGGCCGGACACTTGTGCGACGTCGATGCTATCCGCTGTCGCGTACCGTCGCACATCTTGCTACAGTTGTGCTATGACGAAGACCATCGCGCAGCGCGATCTGCGCAACGAGAACGCGAAGGTGATCGAGGCAGTCACGGCCGGCGAAACCTTCGTCGTTACCCGCAACGGCGAACCGGTCGCCGAGCTTCGGCCGCTCCGGGCTGGCCGCCGCGCCTTCATCTCCCGCGAGGAAGTGGCGGCGCTAGCGGCAGCCAGCGTGCGCATCGACAGGCAACAGTTTCGATCCGACCTCGACCAGCTGATCGACCAGGGACTCTGACATGACATCCGGGCTGCTTGACACCTCCGTCGTCGTCGACTGGCACGACCCGATCGTTGTCGCGGCGTTGCCAGACCAGATGGCGATCTCGGCGATAACCGCCGCCGAGCTGGCGGCCGGACCGCACCTTGCCGCCACGTCGGCCGAAGCGTCGAAACGGCAGGCGCGGCTCCAGGAAGTCGAGGCGAAGCTGGAGCCGCTCCGGTTCGACGGCACGGCGGTACGCAGCTACGGACTTGTGGTCGCCGCCGTCGTACGCGAGGGACGCAAGCCACGCAACCGATTCGCAGACCTGCTGATCGCAGCTACAGCACACGCCAACGGACTCGACCTATACACCCGGAATGGCGACGACTTCGCAGGACTTGAAGACCTCGTCCACGTCATCGCCATCTGATCGCCCCCCAAGTCCGACCTGAGAGACGTGACGAGTCCGACGCCGGGGACGATCGTTACCATCCGTCCGTCGCCGATCCGCTACCGGTCACGGCTGTCATACGGCGTTGTTGTCGCGATTCCTCCCGTCACGGCCCTGATGAGGAGCGGTGTGCTTTCGGCCCCCGCACATACCCGTAGTTGGCTACGCGGTCTTGAACAGGCGGTACACGATGAATGACGAAGCCGGCATCGGCGAATGCCTCGACGGTGACGGACAGGGGTCGCCGCCAGAAGTGAGGATGGCCCAACCGCCAGCTTGTAGCGCGGACGCAAACGACCGCAGAGGAACGCTCCAGTTCTGCACATAGTGCAGGGCGAGCGAGCACGTGATCCCGTCAAGGGAGTTGGGTGCGATCGGCAGCGGGTCGGCCAGATCAGCCACGAAGAACCGGCCACGGCCGCCGCAGCGGCGCTCGGCCTCTTCGATCATCCGTGGACTGACGTCGACGCCGATCACGTCCGCGCCGGCGTCGAGCAGCCACTCGCATTCCCCCCGGAGCCGCAGCCGGCGTCGAGCACCGAAGCCCCGGCGAGCGGAGTCGACACCAGCTCCCGCAGCGCTGGACGTTCCAGTGCGCCGTTGAAGGGACCGTCGTCCGTGGTGGACGACCACACCGGCGCCAGTCCAGCGGCGGCCCAGCCGTGCGTCACGGAGCGAGACCCTCACCGATAGGTGGGGTAGTTCCGTCGCGGCGTTGTCTGGCGTGGCAGCCGTCCCGCAAGCGGAAAGCCCTTCGGACGCGTTGTCGTCAGCAGGTAACGACGAGAATTGACCGCCCAGACGCCGCGACGAGCGGGCGGATGTCGCCCGCGTCGCCGGTCAGGATGCGGTCGCCGGTCGCGGACACAGCCACGATGCTGGCGTCGACAGCGTCCTGCGTACCGGCTCGGCCGAGTAGCACTCCTGCTTCCCTGCCCAGGTGCTCATCCACGGCGCTGACGTCGACGGACTTGAGCAGCCGGGCAAGATTGGCCTGGCGTCCGGCGGGGTCTCGCCACGCCTGCGTGACCACCACTGCGGTGGTGCGCAGCTCCAGTCCCGCTTGCTGGGCCATGCGGAGGCGCGCCACCATCGCCCGGACTCCCCGGTCCACCGCGACGAACGCCCCGGCGTCGAGTACTAGCGCACTCACGCCGCCGGCCCAGTGGTTGCGGGTTTTGGCAGGGCTAGCTCGTCGGCGGCCTTAGCAAGTTCGGCGGCGGTGAGCGATCCGTGCTCTGCTTCCCAGGTGTCCAGGAAATCGGCCAGCGCCTCGGTCCGGAGCTTGGCTGCCGCCGCGTCCGCCAGCCACCGGGACACACCCCCGCCGCACTGCCGCGCGGCGGCGCGGACGGCGTCGCCAAGGTCCGGATCGAATGAGACGCTCAGCTTGTCTACCTTCATACAACGATCCTACCGTAGTAGGACCGACTACGGTAGGAAACGAACGGCCGACCCCAATGTCCCGATGAACGATCGTCAACCGGGGACGGGGGTGCGCCGTGGACGCATACTCAGCGAACCACTGGGGCCAGCTGCACGCCTGCCGCTTGCGCCCCTGCTCGCAGCCGCTGGTCCCAAGCGGCGAACAGAGTTTCCGCGCCGCCGACAGCGAGCAGGCTGGCTAGATGCACCGCGTCGGCGCCGCGCAGCGCGTGCTGGCTGGCCAGTTGCCCGGCATGAGCGCTGACAAGCTCGGTTAACTCGACCATCCTGGTAGCCGTCCAGTAGTCCTCCCATGCCGCCTCAGCACGACTCTGATCGGCGGGGTCCAGACGATGGGCACGCCCGGCGGCGGCCAGCGCGGCGCGCACCTCGGGATAGGCGAGTCGGCTGGATACCGCGGCATCGCAGCCGTCCCACAGCGCGGCGGCGAGGTCGCTGCCGTCCTCCTCGACGATCAGTTTGACGAAGGCACTGCTGTCGAAATACACGAAGGTCATACCTGTCAGCGACGCTGCTCGTTCACCAGGTCAGCCACCGGGCCGCGCGCGCGCACCCGACCGGCACCGCGCGCGCTGGGGCGATCGGCACGGCGCGGTTTACTCAACACTCCACGCTGGACGAGCTCATCGAGCAGCGGCGCCGTGTCTACCGGTAGCAACCGTGCCACAGGAGTACCCCGGTCAGTGACGACAACCTCCTCGCCGTCCCGAGCCCGCTCGATCCAGCTCGACAGCTCTGCCCGCAAAGCGCTGATTGCTACATCCATGGACCCAGCGTACAACTCCTCAACCCAAATCTGTACGTGACCCCGATTGCCGATCGATCAGCGGGATGGCGCGCTGGCTGGCTGTGACCGGTCGCCATGCGGGGTCGGTGGCCTCGAGGTAGCGACGGAGAGTCTGCCGGGAGCGGGTCAAGGTGCCGATGTGCTCATCGAGCCCGCGAAAACGGGCTCGTAGCGTGGCCAACAGCTCGGGGCACGGGTCGAGGTCGGGGGCTACGCCGACGGCACACGGCAGCAGCAGCCCGATGTCCTCGGTGGAGAGTCCCGCCTCGAGCAGCCTGCGGATCTGAGTCACGGTCAGGACATCCTCGTCGACGTACGCGCGGTAGCCGTTGGCGCCGCGCCCGGCCGCCCACCGAACCGGGACGGCGATCCGCTACAGCATCAGCGGCAGCGACGTCGCCGGGCTCTACGGCCGGTTGCTCGACGTCGCGGCCGCCCGTTCGGCCGACGTCGACGTCGCCGCGCGTCGCTACCTCAGCCCCGACTACACCGAGCACATCGGGCGCGAGGAACTGCTGCGCCGCGTCAGCGGCGGTGATGCCATGGTCCTCGACGTCCGGCCCGCGCTCAAGTTCGGGGCCGGGCACATCCCCGGCGCGACGTCGATCCCGCTGGCTCAGCTCGTCGAGCGCCTCGACGCGCTGCCCGCCGACCAGGAGATCGTCGCCTACTGTCGCGGCGCCTACTGCACCTTCTCCCACGACGCGGTGCGGTTGCTGAACTCACGCGGGCGGCGAGCCGTCCGCCTGGCCGACGGGGTCGTCGAGTGGCAGGCGGCCGGCGAACCGTTGACCGCGACCGCCCAGCTGACGGGAGGCCGGAACTGATGGCGGCCGCCGCGCTTGCCCTACTCGCTGCGTTGTCCTACGGGCTGTCCGACTTCTTCGGCGGCATCTTGAGCAAGACGCGCTCGGTGTGGATGGTTACCACTGCGAGCCAGCTCACGGCCGCCCTCGCGACCGCGCTCGTCGCGCTGCTTGCGCCCGGCGATCCGGGGCGGCGGACTACGCCTGGGGCGCAGCTGCGGGGGTTGCAGGCGCGCTCGGGATCACTTTCTTGTACCGCGGCCTCAGCCGTGGCCGGATGGGTGTCGTCGCTCCGATCTCGGGGACCGGCGCGGCCCTGGTCCCCGTCGCCGTCGGCCTCGCGACCGGAGACGAGCCGTCGACGCTCACGTGGATCAGCATCGTGGTCGCATTCGCCGCGATCTACTTCATCCCCCAGTCCGGCAAAGGACACGGGCCCGCGCTCGAGGAGCATGCTGTGGCCTCGAACGGCGCCGGCGACGGTGTGATCGCCGGGCTCGGGTTCGGTGCCTTGTTCGCGCTCATCGGGCAGATCGGCTACGACGCGGGCTTTATGCCCCTCGCGCTGGTGCAGGTGGTCGTCGCCGTCACCGTGGCTGTGACCGCTCTTGGCCAGCCATGGGTCCCGCGTGGCCGCAGGCTGCTGCCCGTGTTCGCCTTCGGCCTGCTCGGCACGGCAGCGCTCGTGTTGTTTCTGCTTGCGACTCGGCAGGGCCTGCTCACGATCGTCTCGGTAATCGCCGCCCTGTACCCGGCCAGCACCGTGGTGATGGCCGCGGTCGTCCTGCACGAGAGGATCAGCCGGGCACAGGCCGTCGGACTCGGGCTCGCAACCACAGCGGTCGTCCTGGTCACAGTCGGATGACCTCGACAAGGCGAGAGCTGCTGGACGCTCCGCGATTGAATGATCGCTCCGCGGGACATGTGCGCACCCCTGTCGGCTCCCAGCCGAAGCATCACCGCCAGCTGCCGCGGGTCCTCGACCTCGCCCTGGCTAACGGGTCACCGTTCCTGCACCGGAGGCAGCGTTGTGCACACGCACGCCTTGTTGCCGTCCTGGTCGGCGATCACGGTGTACGACGGCGCCTGGCTGTCGTCGACGATCCCACCCGCGGTGACGGCGGCGGCGATCCGCTGCTCGGCCACCTCGGGCGATACCCAGACGTCGACGTGGAACCGCTGACGCGGGGTCTCGTGCTCGTCGGTGTCCTGGAACCACAGGACTGGTACCCGTCCCGTGGCGTCCCCGGACGTCGTCGCCGATGGTCCCGCGGCTCCGGGCCTCGGTGCTCCCGGTCAGCAGGGCCGCCCACACCGGGGAGATCGTCGCAGGCGTGCGCCGTGTCGAGGCCGAGCTCGATCGTGGTGATCGGGGCCGGGTCGGCGTCGACCGCCTGCTCGGCGGCGATCTCGGTGACCCGTCGCGCGAGGTCGACATCCTGCTGGGTCACCCAGTCGACGACGTGCTCGGTGCCCTCGTCGTCGCGGTAGACGGCGTCGTCGCTGAGCAGCTTGAGATCGACGTACCCGTCGCTCATCGTCACGCGCGGGTGGTGGCCGAGC
>JACCXZ010000057.1 GCA_013696745.1 Nocardioidaceae bacterium
AGGCGGGGAAGCGTGCTGACGGCGAGCCCGGCGATCCCGGGGCGGCCGTCGGCGACACCCTCGGCGAGGAACCGGCGCGCCACCGTGCCGGCGACCTGGTGCGGCACCAGCAACGTCACCGGCGCCATCGGGTCGTCGCGCTTGGCGGATCCGACGACCTCGCGCAGCGCCTCCAGGGCCGGTCGGCCGTAGCGGGTGGTGATCGCGCGAGCAGGCATCCGGACTCCGAGTCGTCGTGTGCCGGACACGCTAGCCCGCAGGGGTGACAACCCATTCAGGCCCGGGCCGGGCCGTACCGGCTCGCGACCGTCCGCGGTGACACCTCCAGTGCAGCGCCACCAGGTCCGCCGGCGGACGTTCCGTGGCACACGGTGCATCCCAGAGCGGACAGCAGCACCTCCCGTTGCTGTCGCCAGCGAGCGGATTCGTGGATGGCTGCGCTACCCCACGGACCGCCGGGGTTGCGGCACACCACACGCTTCTCAGGGTCGGTGACCCGCCTGCACAGCGGTTGGCGAAGGGGTGCGGTGACCTGCCGCTGGCATGATCGGTCCATGCCAGCGAACCCGGCCCCGCCCGTCACGTACGAGCAGCACCACCACGCCCACGCGCAGGGACTCTGCGCATTCGTGGACGCCTCGCCGTCGCCCTTCCACGTGGCGGCACGGGTGGCCCGGGAACTCACCGCCGCCGGGTTCCGGCTCCTCGACGAGCGTGCCGCCTGGCCCCGCGAACCGGGTCGCTACGTCGTCACCCGTGGCGGATCGGTCGTCGCCTGGTCGACGCCGGTGTCACGGACCCCGTCCATGCCGTTCCGGATCGTCGCCGGGCACACCGACAGCCCCAACCTGCGGGTCAAGCAGCATCCCGACCTGTCCCGGGCCGGCTGGCAGATCGTCGGCCTCGAGGCGTACGGGGGCGCGCTGCTCAACTCGTGGCTGGACCGCGAGCTCGGGCTGTCGGGCCGGGTCACAGTGCGCGACCCGACCTCGGACGGGGGGTGGCGGGAGGAGCTGGTCGGCATCGACGAGCCGCTGCTGCGGGTGCCACAGCTGGCCATCCACCTCGCCGAGGACCGCAAAGGCGTGCAGCTGGACCCGCAACGCCACCTCGACGCGGTGTGGGGGATCGGCTCGGCCCCGCACTCCTTCCACGAGTTCGTGGCCCAGTGGCTCGACGCCGACCCGGCCGACGTCCTCGGCTGGGAGCTGATGACCCACGACCTGGCCCCGAGCCGGGTGTTCGGTCGGGCGGCCGACCTGATCAGCGCGCCGCGGCTGGACAACCAGGGCACCTGCTACGCCGGTACGCAGGCGTTGCTCGCCGCTGCGCAGGCCCAGGAGTCCGGCGCCGAGGAGGACACCTCCGTCGTACCCGTGCTCGTGCTCTTCGACCACGAGGAGGTCGGCAGCATGTCCGAGCGCGGGGCCTTCAGCGACCTGCTGGCGGGGGTGCTCGAGCGCGTCGTCGTCTGTGCCGGAGGCGGCCGCGAGGACTTCCGGCGGGCCGTGGCCGGCTCGATCTGCGTGTCCGGCGACATGGCCCACGCCACACACCCGCACCACCCCGAGCGACACGAGCCCAGCCACCGCATCCAGGTCGGCGGGGGACCGGTGCTCAAGGTGCACCAGAACCTGCGCTACGCCACCAACGCGGTCGGCACGGCGGCATTCGTGCTCGCCTGTGACCAGGCCGGGGTGCCGCTGCAGCGCTACATGCACCGGGCCGACCTCGCGTGCGGGTCCACCATCGGCCCCATCACCTCCAGTCGCGTCGGCATCCAGACCGTCGATGTCGGTGCGCCGCAGCTCGCGATGCACTCGGCACGGGAGATGATGGGGGCCGTCGACGTCGCGCTCTACACCGACGCACTGGCTGCGTTCCTCACACCGCTACGCCCGTAGTACACCAGCGGAGGCGCGTTGACCCGTTCGTCGGGCTGCCCGTACGCTGGCAGGTGCGCTGTGGGCCCGCACCGTCTCATACCGAGCAGGCGGCTCAGCTCGCGAGTCGATCGCTCGATGCACACCACTCGGCACGTGAACTCTGGCTCGCTGCGCGCCCGCACCATTCCCTATCCATCCACGGAGCCCTTTCCCCTATGACGAGCAGTCTCCAAGCACCTCCTCGCAGCAGCGCCCCGCAGGTCGCGATCAACGACATCGGGACGGCCGAGGAGTTCCTCGCCGCGATCGACGAGACGATCAAGTACTTCAACGACGGTGACATCGTGGCCGGCACCATCGTGAAGGTCGACCGGGACGAGGTCCTGCTCGACATCGGCTACAAGACCGAAGGCGTCATTCCGTCTCGCGAGCTGTCGATCAAGCACGACGTCGACCCCAGCGAGGTCGTGTCGGTCGGTGACCAGGTCGAGGCCCTGGTCCTCCAGAAGGAGGACAAGGAAGGTCGACTGATCCTGTCCAAGAAGCGCGCCCAGTACGAACGCGCCTGGGGCACGATCGAACAGATCAAGGAGGAGGACGGCGTCGTCACGGGCACTGTCATCGAGGTCGTCAAGGGCGGCCTGATCCTCGACATCGGGCTGCGCGGCTTCCTGCCCGCCTCCCTCGTGGAGATGCGTCGTGTGCGCGACCTCCAGCCGTACGTCGGCAAGGAGATCGAGGCGAAGATCATCGAGCTCGACAAGAACCGTAACAACGTGGTCCTGTCGCGCCGTGCCTGGCTCGAGCAGACGCAGTCCGAGGTCCGACAGAACTTCCTGACCCAGCTGCAGAAGGGCCAGGTCCGCAAGGGAGTCGTGTCCAGCATCGTCAACTTCGGCGCGTTCGTGGACCTCGGCGGCGTCGACGGGCTCGTCCACGTCTCGGAGCTGTCGTGGAAGCACATCGACCACCCGAGCGAGGTCGTCGCCGTTGGTGACGAGGTCACCGTCGAGGTGCTCGACGTCGACATGGACCGCGAGCGGGTGTCACTGTCGCTCAAGGCGACCCAGGAAGACCCGTGGCAGCACTTCGCCCGGACCCACCAGATCGGTCAGATCGTGCCCGGCAAGGTCACCAAGCTGGTCCCGTTCGGTGCGTTCGTCCGCGTCGAGGAGGGCATCGAGGGCCTGGTCCACATCTCCGAGCTGGCCGAGCGCCATGTGGAGATCCCCGAGCAGGTCGTGCAGGTCAACGACGACACGATGGTCAAGATCATCGACATCGACCTCGAGCGCCGCCGCATCTCACTGTCGCTCAAGCAGGCCAACGAGACCGCACTGGCCACCAGCGACGACTTCGACCCGACGCTGTACGGCATGGCGTCGAGCTACGACACCGAGGGCAACTACCAGTACCCGGAAGGCTTCGACCCCGCCACCGGTGAGTGGCTCGAGGGCTTCGACGAGCAGCGAGCGGTGTGGGAGGGGCAGTACGCCGAGGCACACGAGCGCTGGGAGGCTCACAAGAAGCAGGTCACGGAGTCCCAGGCCGCCGACGCCGATGGCAGCGAATCTGGCGACTACACCTCGGGCACCGGTGACGAATCGGTCGACGAAGCCGTGGCCGCAGCGCCCACAGCCGCGTCGCCCGCCGAGGGTGCCCTGGCCTCCGACGAGGCGCTGCAGGCGCTGCGAGAGAAGCTGACCGGCGGCTGAGGTCAGCGCGTCCAGAGTTCATCGCACCCCCCGTCCACCTCGTGTGGGCGGGGGTGCGGCACGTTCAGGCCAGCCGGTGGAGGAGGGACGTGCGCGACTCGGCCTCGTCGTCGCGGCTGCGGGGAATCGGGTGGTCGCCACGTCCGTCACCGTGCAGGTCGTGCCACAGGGACGTGAGAGCGAGGACGAGGAGCGAAGCGATGATGATCAGCAGGACGGTCATGGCAGATAGTCTGTGCACGATGGTATCCTGCCACGAGTGGCGGGGATGACACTTCCCATCGAAAATCTGCCAACAGGGAGCTCCTGAGCAATGATCCGTGACGTGGCGGTCCTGGTGTACGACGGCGTGGCACCGTTCGAGCTCGGGGTGCTCTGCGAAGCCTGGGGCATCGACCGGCGCGATGACGGCGTGCCCTCCTTCGACTTCGCGGTGTGCGCTCCGCAGCCGGGCCCCGTACGTACGAGTGCGGGATTCGACCTGGTCGTCGAGCACGGAGCCGATCGGGTGGCGCAGGCCGACCTGGTGGCGCTGCCGGCGATGCCCCGAGATGCCGAGGTGCCGGCTCGGGTCCTCGGCCTCATCCGGGACGCGCACGAACGGGGAGCGCGGTTGCTCTCGGTCTGCTCCGGGGCGTTCCTGCTCGGTGCGGCCGGGTTGCTCGACGGCCGCCGTTGCACGACCCACTGGCGGTACGCCGACGAGCTGGCCGCCCGCTTCCCGGCTGCGATCGTGGATCCTGACGTGCTGTACGTCGACGCGGACCCGATCATCACCGGGGCGGGTTCGGCCGCCGGACTGGACGCCTGCCTGCACCTGATCCGCAAGGACTTCGGTGCCCAGGTTGCCTCGACGGTGGCCAGGCGGATGGTGGTGCCACCGCTGCGTGACGGCGGGCAGGCCCAGTTCGTCCGCAGCGCCGTACCGACCTGCGAGGCGGACACGCTCTCGCCGATCCTGACCTGGATGACCGAGAACCTCGAAGCCGACCTGACCGTCGAGGCCCTGGCGCAACGCGCCCTCATGTCCACCCGCACCTTTGCCCGGCGCTTCCGGGAGGAGACCGGCACCACGCCTCACCAGTGGCTGACCCATCAGCGGGTCCTGCTGGCCGAGCAGCTGCTGGAGGAGACGCAGCTGTCGGTGGAGGAGGTGGCACGCCGCTCGGGCTTCGGCAACGCCGCGGCGCTGCGGCACCACTTCACCAGGTTCCGTGGCACGTCACCGGTGTCCTACCGCCGCACCTTCGGATGCACGGTGGTCCCGACCGTGTGATGCAGTGGCTTTCCGGTGTTCGAGACCGAAGCGGACGCCAGTCCGCTCACCCTCGAGATCGCGAACGAGCACCGTGACGGTTGACCCGCCCGTCACGGATCTGCTCGATGTCAACGTACTGGTCGCGCTGGCCTGGGAGCAGCACGTCCACCACGGTCGCTGTCACCGACCCTCGCGCAGCCCGTCATCCACCTTGACCGGCTGGCTTCGCGACGGCGACTGACGCGCCGATCAGCCCGTGGCGGTGGTGCCAGACTGCGCACATGCTGCGAGTGGGATTGACCGGTGGGATCGGTTCGGGCAAGAGCGAGGTCGGCCGGGGACTGGCAGCACACGGGGCCGTCGTCATCGACGCCGATCTGTTGGCACGCGAGGTCGTGGCGAGCGGGACGGCAGGACTCGCCGAGGTCGTCCAGGCGTTCGGCCCCGGTGTCCTCGGCGCCGACGGAGGACTCGACCGTCCGGTTCTCGGGCGACGCGTCTTCGGCGACGAGGAGGCGAGACGCAGGCTGGAGGCGATCATCCACCCACGGGTACGTGCCCTGGCCGCCGAGCTGGAGACCTCCGCGGCTGCCGATGCGGTGGTGGTGCACGACATCCCGTTGCTGGTCGAGACCGGACAGGCTCACGACTTCGATGTCGTCGTGGTCGTCGACGTATCGCCCGATGTGCAGCTGGATCGGCTCACTCGCACGCGAGGGATGTCGATCGAGGACGCACAGGACCGGATGGCCGCCCAGGCGACCCGGGAGGCGCGTCTGGCCGCAGCTGACCAGGTGATCCACAACAGCGGCAACCTCGAGGAGCTGCAGTCGCAGGTCGACGCCCTCTGGCAGCGACTCGTCGCGCGGGTCTGAGCCGGCTCGTCGGTCTCAGGCAGCCAGGTCCGGATCGGCCAGCTGACGCAGCCGCGCGAGTGCCTCGCGCTCGAGCTGACGGACGCGCTCGGCGGAAATGCCGTGCCGGGCTCCGATGTCGGCCAGCTTGTGCTGGCGGCCGTCGACCAGGCCGTAACGCGCCCGGATGATGTCTGCCTCACGCGGGCCGAGCTGCTCCACGAGGGTCGCGAGGCGTCCGCGCGACTCCACGTCGAGGAGCGTGACGTCGGGTCCCGGCGTCGTCTCGCGGGCGACCAGGTCGCCGAGCGAGGTGTCGCCGTCCTCGTCCACCGGGGTGTCCAGGCTGACGTGGTCGCGACCCCAGGCCACGAGGTCCAGGACGCGGTCCACGTCCATGTCGAGCTCCTCGGCGATCTCGAACGGGTCGGGCTCACGTCCGAGCAGCCGCTCCAGGTTGCGCCGTGCGGCCCCGACCTGGTTCAGCTGTTCCACCACGTGCACAGGCAGCCGCACGACGCGCGCCTGCTGGGCGATGCCCCGGGTGATCGCCTGGCGGACCCACCAGGTGGCGTACGTCGAGAACTTGTAGCCCTTGGCGTAGTCGAACTTCTCGACGGCACGGATCAGTCCGGTGTTGCCCTCCTGCACGAGGTCCAGCAGAGGCATCTGTGAGCGGCCGTACTTGCGGGCGATCGACACCACCAGCCGCAGGTTCGCGCTCACGAACTCCTGGATGGCACGGTCGGCCTCCGCGGCGAGCCAGCTGAGCTCGTCGACGGTTGCCCGGCCGGGTGCGCCGCCCTTGCGTCGGCCGACCCGGCCCTCGGCGAGCAGGTGTCGGGCGTACATTCCCGCCTCGATGGTCTTGCTGAGCTCGACCTCACGGGCAGCGTCGAGCAGCGGGGTGCGCGCGATCTCGTCCAGGTACATCCCGACGCTGTCCCGGCCCTCCGCAGAGTCACGGGGACGGCGGGTCGCGCGCGCGGCAGTCGTCGCAGCCATGAGCGTTCCTCTCTTTCGATACAACCGGTCCGGCGTCGGTGGACCGACCGGCGGGCCAGACGCTTGTCTCAACGTCGAGACAGAGCTGCTGATTCCGGACGCGGTCACCCCGACCGCGGCTGCAGTCGGCAGCCGGACCGTTACCTTTCAGGACGTACGAAGGGAGCGCACAGTTGCCGGTCTCAGCAGGTTCTCAGGGGATCCTCACGAGGTCTTCACACCTGCGGGCACCGGCGGCAGTGGTTCGTGCGGGGCACCGGCGGTGTGGATGATCCAGGCGTACTCGTAGGCCCGTTCCCGCCAGGCCTCGTAGCGTCCGCTGACCCCGCCGTGCCCGGCGCTCATCTCGGTCTTCAGCAGCACCTGCCCCTGTGACGCCACTGCCCGCAACCTGGCCACCCACTTGGCCGGCTCGACGTACAGCACGCGGGTGTCGTTCAGGCTGGTGATGGCAAGGATCGGTGGGTACGTCTGCGCCGCGACGTTCTCGTACGGCGTGTAGGACTTCATGTACGCGTAGACCTCGGGGTCGTGCAGCGGGTCGCCCCACTCGTCCCACTCGATGACGGTCAGCGGCAGTGACGGGTCCAGGATCGAGGTCAACGCGTCGACGAAGGGGACGACAGCGGCGATGCCGGCGAAGGCGTCGGGGGCCAGGTTGGCCACCGCACCCATGAGCAGGCCACCGGCGCTACCACCCTCGGCCACCAGGCGGTCCGCGGAGGTCCACCCCGAGTCGACGAGGTGGCGGGCGCAGGCCACGAAGTCGGTGAAGGTGTTCTGCTTGTTCAGCGTCTTGCCCTGCTCGTACCAGGCGCGGCCCATCTCGCCGCCGCCTCGCACGTGCGCGGTCGCGAAGACCATGCCCCGGTCGAGCAGCGACAGCCGGGCGGCCCCGAACATCGGGTCCATGCTCAGCTCGTACGAGCCGTACCCGTACAGGAGTGTCGGTGCCGTGCCGTCGTGCGGTGTGCCGCGCCGGCACACGATCGAGATCGGCACCCGGGTGCCGTCGTCGGCCACCGCCCACTCTCGGTGCTGCTCGTAGTCGAGTGCGTCGTAGCCGCCGAGGACGGCCTGTCGCTTGCGGACGACCAGCTCGCCCGTCGCGACTGTGTAGTCGCAGACCGTCGTGGGCGTGACGAACGAGCCGTAGCCCAGCCGGACCAGCGGTTGCGACCACTCGGGGTTGCTGCCGGCGCCGACCGAGAACAGCTCCTCGTCGATCGGGATCTCGTAGCGCTCGCCATAGCCCTCGTCGGTCAGCCGCCAGACGGTCAGCCGGGTGAGGACGTCGCGGCGGTACGACAGCACCAGGTGGCCGGCGAATGCGTCGACCTCGTCCAGTCGCGTGTCCTCGCGATGCGCGACCAGCGTGCTCCAGTGCTCACGGCCCGGGGACTGCACCGGCGCCTCGGCGAGCTCGAAGTTCGCCGCACCCTCGTTGTGCAGCACCAGGAAGCGATCCTCGCCGCCCACCACTGCGTGCTCGACGGAGTACTCGACGCCCTCTCGGCGTGGCTCGATCAGGCGGAACTCCCCCTCGGGTTCGGTCGCCTCCAGCACGCGGATCTCGCTGGTGATCTTCGAACCGACTGCTATCACGAGGTACTGGTCGCTGCGGGTGGATCCGACGCCCACCCAGTAGCGGTCGTCACGCTCCTCGAACACCAGCTGGTCCTGCGTGCCGGAGCCGAGCCGGTGCCGCCAGACACGGTCCGGCCGCCACGCCTCGTCGACCGTCGTGTAGAAGACTGTGGTCCCGTCCAACGACCAGGTCGCGCCACCGGAGGTGCCCACGATCTCGTCGTCGTGCAGCTCGCCGCTGACCAGGTCCCTGAAGCGCATCGTGTAGCGCTCGTCACCGATGACGTCGACGGCGTAGGCCATGGCGTCACCGGCCGGGCTGACGACGAGGCCACCGAGCGAGAAGTACTCGTGCCCCTGGGCTTCGACGTTGCCGTCCAGCAACACCTGCTCGCCCGCGATGTCGGCGTCGACCTCGAGCTTCGGCGGCTCCCAGTCGTCCTGGTCGTCGATGGGGCAGCGACAGTGGATGGCGTACTGGCTGCCCTCCCGGGTGCGGGTGTAGTACCACCAGTCGGCACGTCGGGTCGGGACCGACAAGTCGGTCTCCTGGGTGCGCGACTTGATCTCCTCGAAGATGGACGTACGCAGGTCGGCCAGGTGGGAGGTCTCCTGCGCGGCGTAGGCGTTCTCCGCCTCGAGGTACGCGACGACCTCGGCATCCTCCTTGGCGCGCAGCCAGTCGTAGTCGTCGATGACGGTGTCCCCGTGGTGGGTCCTCTCGCGTGGTACCCGTCGGGCGACTGGCGGTGTCAGTTCACTCATGCTCCGACGTTATCGGCAGCTCCACCACGCGGTGACGCAGGTGCGGGTCGTCCACCGCGAAGGTGTGGATCGGCCCCGCGGGTGACTGTCTGGTCTCGAACCGCACCGTCACCCCTGCCCGGCCCGATCCCCACACCCAGCCGGGGCCGTGCACGTCGTGCTCCACGTCGGCACCCGGAGGCCAGGACGGCGGCGGTAGCGGTGGGGGAGGATCCTCGCGGATGTCGAGCGGTTCGACGATGTCGACGCCGGAGGACTCCTCGCCGTCGGTGAAGAGGTCGTCCTGGATCCAGTCGGCCAGGCCGTGGACCCCCACGCCGAGCAGCCGCACTCCGTCGGAGGCGTCGATCTCAGCCAGCAGCGATGTCGCCAACCGGGCTATCACCCGACGATCGTCGGTCGGACCGGCGAGCGTGCAGGACCGGGTCAGCGTGGAGAAGTCGTGGTGGCGCACCTTGAGCGTCACCGTGCGACCGGACAGCCGTGCGTCTGACAACCGCTCGGCCACCCGGTGCGCCATCCGCTCGACTATCGTCCTGAGCAGCACCGGATCGGTGAGGTCGCTGGCGAAGGTGTCCTCGACGCTGACGGACTTCGCCTCGCGTTCGGCCACGACCGGCCGGTCGTCGAGCCCCCGTGCGAGCTGGTGCAGCGAACCCCCGTGCGCCGGTCCCAGGAGTCGGACGAGCTCGCCGGCCGAGACCGTCTCGAGCTCGGCGACGGTGTGCACCCCGATCCGGCGCAGCCGTTCGGTCGTCGCAGGTCCCACGCCCGGGATGACGGTGACCTGCATCGGGCGCAGCAGTTCCTGCTCGGTGCCGGCCGGGACGACGAGGAGCCCGTCAGGCTTGGCGAGCTCGCTGGCGATCTTGGCCACCAGCTTCGACGTGGCGACCCCGACCGAGGCGGTGAGCCCATCGGTGAGCCCGGTGATGTCGGCACGCAGGGCAGCGGCGAGCTCGGTGACAGCGGCGATCGGATCTGCTCCGAGGTCGAGCGGCTCCAGGTCGACGAAGGCCTCGTCGAGGGACAGCGGCTCCACGACGGGTGTGATCTCGTGCAGCCGGCGCATGACGACCTGGCTGCTTGCCCGGTAGCTGTCGAACCGAGGGGACAGGAATGCCGCATGCGGGCACCGTGCCCGGGCCTCCAGTGTCGACATCGCCGACCGCACACCGAACCGGCGAGCCTCATACGACGCGGTCGCCACGACACCGCGTCCGCCGGTGCCGCCGACCACGACCGGCTTACCACGCAGGGACGGCTTGTCACGCTGCTCCACGGCGGCGTAGAACGCGTCCAGATCCACGTGCAGGACCGTGGGTGACGCACGCATGCGGTCATCCTCACAAAGTCGATCGTCACCGTGGTCCCGGGCCTGTCCACAAGGGTGCGGGTGCCACCCCCGCAACGGTCTCGACGCCACAACAGTGCAGGCATGAACGACGACGACGCCACCACCGTGCTCCGGATCAACGACCCGGGAGAGATCGTGTCCGGACTGCCTGCGCTGTTCGGCTTCACGCCGCGCGAGTCACTCGTGGTGCTGGCCTTGACGGGCGAACGCGGCCGCATCGAGTCCGGCATGCGCAACGACCTGGTGCCTGCCGAGGTCACGAGCGAGCAGGGGGAGCACATCGTCCGGATGCTGCTGCGCAACGGCGTGTCGACGGTGATCGTCGTGGGCTGCTCCGACGACGCCGCACTGTGCGCTACCAACGTGTACGCGCTCTGCGGGGCGCTGGAGCGCGCCGGGATCGCCCTGCGCGAGGCCCTGCGCTGCGACGGGGAGCGATGGTGGTCCTACAGCTGCCACGAGCGCTGCTGCCCACCTGCCGGCACTGCGTACGACCCGCTCGCCAGCCGGCTGCTCGCCGAGGCGGTCGTGCGAGGGGTCGCGATGGTGCCCGACAGGGCGGACCTCGCCCTGCGGTTCGCGCCGGTCAGCGGGTCGCAGGCGGTGGCGATGGAGGCGGCCACCGACCAGGCCGTCGACGGCATCGCCAGCCAGCTGGAGGCGACCATGTCAGGCGGCGGGGGTGGTGTCTCCCGCTCCCTCGTCGAGCACGGGGCGACCGTGGTCAGGCAGGCACTGGATCGGGCGCTGTCTGGTGTGCCGGTCAGCAACGAGGACGCGGCGATCCTGTCGACCTGGTGTGCGCTGGTGCCGGTCCGCGACCTCGCGTGGGCGCAGGTCACCAGGGCCAACGCCGCGGCTCACCTCGAGGTGTGGAGCCAGATCGCGCGCAAGGTGGTCCCCCCGTGGGAACCCGCGGTGCTGTCGCTCACCGGCTTCTGCGCCTGGCTCAACGGCGACGGAGCGCTCGCCTGGTGCGCTCTCGACCGGGTCGAGCAGGCTGACCCCGCCTACTCGATGGCCGAGCTCGTCCGCGAGACCCTGCGCCACGGACTGGCACCGGACTGCTGGATCCCGGTGCCCGAGCACCTGATCTGGGACGCGATCGACGGGTGACTCCACGCTGACCGGGCGGCTGACCGTCTCGTCTGGCGGCATCGCTAGCGCCACATCGACATCTCCGACAGGCTGGGTCCGACACGGACAAGTGGAGGGCGGTCCTCATGGGCCAGGAGGTCGACAGCCGGGTGTTCACCCCGGAGGACCGCACCCGCTATCGCGCGAAGGTGCGCCAGGATCTCGACGTCTTCGAGCGGATGTTGGGCGAGGCCCGATTCGAGGCCAGCAAGCTCAGCACCGGCCTGGAGATCGAGCTGAACCTGATCGACGAGGTCGGCGATCCGGCGTTGAAGAACACCGAGGTGCTCGAGGTGATCGCCGACCCGAACTTTCAGACCGAGCTCGGCCAGTTCAACCTCGAGATCAACGTGCCGCCGCGAGACCTGTCCGGTGACGGCCTCAGCTCCTTCGAGCGCGAGGTGCGGCACAGCCTCAACGAGGCCCGCGAGAAGGCGTCCGGAGTCGGCGCCGACCTGATGATGGTCGGCATACTGCCCACACTGGGCCCCGGCCACATGAATGCTTCCTCGCTGTCCACGAACCCGCGATACGCGCTGCTGTCCGAGCAGATCCTCGCCGCCCGGGGGGAGGACATCGCGATCTCCATCCACGGGGTCGACCGGCTCCAGACGACGGCTGACTCGATCGTGCCGGAGGCGGCCTGCACCAGCACCCAGCTGCACCTGCAGGTCAGCCCGGAGGAGTTTCCGGCGTACTGGAACGCCTCCCAGGCGGTCGCCGGCGTCCAGCTCGCCGTGGGTGCCAACTCACCTTTCCTGCTCGGCAAGCAGCTCTGGCGTGAGACGCGGGTCGCGTTGTTCGAGCAGGCGACGGACACCCGCAGCGAAGAGCTGAAGGCGCAAGGGGTCCGCCCGCGCGTCTGGTTCGGCGAGCGCTGGATCACCTCCATCTTCGACCTGTTCGAGGAGAACGTCCGCTACTTCCCGGCCCTGTTGCCGATCTGCGACGACGAGGACCCGACGAAGGTGCTTGATGCCGGGGACACACCCGCGCTGGCAGAGCTGCGACTGCACAACGGCACCATCTACCGCTGGAACCGCCCGATCTACGACGTTGTCGACGACCTGCCGCACCTGCGTGTGGAGAACCGCGTGCTGCCGGCCGGACCGACGGTCGTGGACACCATGGCCAGTGCGGCCTTCTACTTCGGTCTGACCCGCAGCCTGGCCACCGGAGAGCGCCCACTGTGGTCGCAGATGTCGTTCTCCGCGGCCGAGGAGAACTTTCACGCCGCTGCGCGATGGGGTGTCGACGCCTCGGTGTACTGGCCGCGTGTCGGCACCGTGCCGGCGACCGAGCTGGTGCTGCGCCACCTGCTGCCGTTGGCGTACGAAGGGCTCGACGCGTGGGGCGTTGACACCGACGTGCGCGACCGTCTGCTCGGCATCATCGAGCAGCGCTGCCTGACCCACCGCAACGGCGCAACCTGGCAGGTGGAGGCGTACGAGGTGGAGCGCTCCAGGCGTGACCGCCACCGCATCGATGCGCTGCGGGCCATGGTGTTGCGCTACACCGAGCACATGCACGCCAACCAGCCGGTGCACGAGTGGCCGTTGCCCTGAGCGTCCGTACCCGGATGTCTGCCGTCGCGGCCGGTGGTGGTTCGGCTACGTTGCTCCCAGACATCGCACACCCGGCAGCACCACCGAGCAGCACACGTTGAGGGAGGCCCCCATGGGCACGATCGTGGTCGGATATGTCCCCAAGTCCGAAGGTCGAGCCGCGCTGCGTCGCGGAGCCGAAGAGGCCCAGCTCAGAAGCGCCAGGCTGGTCGTCGTCAACTCCCACCGCGGAGGTCGTGACTTCGACCGTGAGGACGCGGTCGAGACCGAGGCACAGCTGCAGGAGGTCCGCGACGAGCTGGACGCTGCCGGGGTCGAGCACGAGATCCGCCAGCTGGTGCGCGGCATGGACCCGGCCGAGGACCTGATCAACGTGGCCACCGATGTGGGCGCCGACTTCATCGTCATCGGCCTGCGTCGCCGCACTCCGGTCGGCAAGCTCATCCTGGGCAGCAACGCCCAGCGGATCCTGCTGGAGGCACCGTGCCCGGTGCTCGCGGTCAAGGCGTCTGGGTGACCGCACCGTCCTCTCGTCCGTCGCTGTGCATCGCGCAGGAGGAGACGGCTGACCGGTTGCTGTCGGAGAACCCGTACGCCCTGGTGGTCGGGATGCTGCTGGACCAGCAATTCCCGATGGAGCGCGCCTTCGCCGGTCCCGCGCGGTTGGCCGAGCGCTTCGGTGACCTGGAGCCGGTGGCGGTGGCTGCAGCCGACCCGGAGGCGTTCGCTGCCCTGTGCTCACGGACACCGGCCATCCATCGCTACCCGGGGTCGATGGCCACCCGGATCCAGGAGGTGGCGGCCCACATCCTGGCGGAGCACGGCGGCGACACCGCCTCGCTGTGGGAGCGGGCCACCAGCGGTGACGAGCTGTTGGGCCGCGTGCAGGCGATGCCGGGGTTCGGACCGCAGAAGTCGGCGATCTTCGTCGCCCTGCTCGGCAAGCAGCTCGGTGTGCAGCCCGAGGGATGGCAGGCAGCTGCCGGCGACTACGCGCAGGCCGGTGCGTACCGTTCGGTCGCCGATGTCGTCGATGCGGATTCCCTCGTCAAGGTGCGCCGCTTCAAGGCCGAGAGCAAGGCCGCGGCGCGAGCCAAGCAGTAGGGCCGCCGCTCCGACAGGTCGCAGTTCAGCAGGGCGACGTGTCTCGATCAGGACGGCGTGGCACACTGGAACGCGCTGCACTTGACCGGAGGCCGGTTTGTTGCGCCCAGAATCCGTATCGAAAGGCTATTTGTGCCGTCTAGCGTCGCCCCTGACCCGTCCTCGGATACCGCGTCCATGCCCCTCGTAGCAGCGTCCGCAGTGGGGACGCCTGCTGGCTCCAAGCGTGTCTCCGCGGCGGCTGCGAACCGCTCCACCGTGACCGCCAGCGCCACCCAGAAGAGGCCCAAGAAGACGTCGGTCAAGAAGTCCGTGACCGCCTCCAACGGTATCGGAGCGGAGGCGGAACCGGCGCCCGCCAGCGAGGCGCCAGCCGAGAAGGCCGCCGTGAAGCGCTCTCCGGCCCGCAAGACTGCGGCGAAGAAGACCACCCCGAAGAAGACCACCCCGAAGAAGGGCACGCCGACGAAGGGCACGCCGACGAAGGGCACCGAGACCGTCGAGGCAGTGGTGGCTCCGGGGACCGACGCGCATGGCCACAAGGTTCTGGAGGATGTGCCGGACGAGATCTTCGAGAAGGACCTCAAGGAGGATCCCACCCTCAAGGAGGACGAGAAGAAGGGCTTCACCCTCTCCACCGCCGACGAGGGTGACGAGCCGGCGCAGCAGGTCATGGCCGCTGGTGCGACCGCCGACCCGGTCAAGGACTACCTCAAGCAGATCGGCAAGGTCCCGTTGCTGAACGCGGCCATGGAGGTCGAGCTCGCCAAGCGCATCGAGGCAGGACTGTTCAGCGAGGAGAAGATCGCAGCCGGGACGAAGATGTCGGCCAAGCTCGCCGACGAGCTGACCTGGATCGTCGAGGACGGCCGCCGTGCCAAGAATCACCTGCTTGAGGCCAACCTGCGCCTCGTGGTCTCCCTGGCCAAGCGCTACACCGGCCGCGGGATGGCGTTCCTGGACCTCATCCAGGAGGGCAACCTCGGCCTGATCCGCGCAGTCGAGAAGTTCGACTACACCAAGGGCTACAAGTTCTCAACCTACGCCACGTGGTGGATCCGGCAGGCCATCACCCGGGCAATGGCCGACCAGGCCCGCACGATCCGGATCCCGGTGCACATGGTCGAGGTGATCAACAAGCTGGCCCGGGTCCAGCGACAGATGCTGCAGGACCTCGGCCGCGAGCCGACCCCTGACGAGCTCGCCCGCGAGCTCGACATGACGCCCGAGAAGGTCGTCGAGGTCCAGAAGTACGGTCGCGAGCCGATCAGCCTGCACACGCCGCTGGGCGAGGACGGCGACAGCGAGTTCGGCGACCTCA
>JACCXZ010000067.1 GCA_013696745.1 Nocardioidaceae bacterium
GTCGGGTGCCGCTCGTGCGCGGGGGCGGAGACGAGGTAGAACACCGCGCCGGCACCGGACAGGGCGATCCGCTCAGTACCGCGACCCAGGTAGAGGATGTCCTCCTCCACCATCGCGAAGTCCTCGCCGTCGGCGTGGACGGTCCCGGGCCCCGACAGGCACACCACACCGAGCTCGCGGCGGTCGCAGAGGTGTTCCGCCCGGAGCTCGTCCGGAGCGTCCAGGGTGAGCGTGCCTCCGGCGGGCACGGCGCCACCGACGACGAGGCGGTCCTGCTGGGAGAGGGCGAATCGCACTTCGCCGTCGACGAACAGTTCCTCGACCAGGAACCGGCGGCGGAGCTCCGCGGGGCTCAGGCCCGGGAACTCGGCGGGGTGGGTGGGACAACGGACGTCCATTCATCGCTCCCTTCCTTTTTCCGTTGAGTGGAAAGAGTCTTCCCTTCCACCGGAATCACCGTCATCATTCCAGGAACCGCGCGGCCGGCGCTACCCAGTGGCCGCGTCCGGTTCGTCGGAGAGGTGACCAGCATGCGACGTATCAAGACCTTGCTCGCGACCACGATGGCCGGGATCTGCCTGGTTGCCTGCGCGCCGGGAGAGACCGAGGAGGAGGCAGCCGAGGGGCCGACCGACGACGTCGAGGTCGACTTCTCCACCTTCGAGGGCGAGACGCTGGACTACATCTACTTCACCGACGGTCCGGACGAGCAGGTGACCCGCGATCTGATCGCCGACTTCGAGGAAGAGACCGGAGCGACGGTGAACCTCCAGATCCTGCCGTACGACGACCTCGAGGTCTCGTTGCAGGCGCGGCTAAGCGGCGACAACGTCCCCGACGTCGCCCGCCTCACCACCATCGCGCCGTTCTCCAACGAGCTGCTGGACCTGACCCGCTTCTTCGGCGACGAGTACCCGGAGGAGTTCCTGCCCGGCCTGGTCGGGGCGGTGACCGGACCAGAGGGGGAGATGCTGGCCGTACCCAGCGACCTCACCATGAACGGTCCGTTCGTCAACGTCGAGCAGTTCCGCGAGGCCGGCGTCGACCTGCCCGACCCGGACGACCCGTGGACCGTCGAGGAGATGGTCGCAGCCGCCGAGGAGGTGCAGGCGGCGACGGGTACCGAGTTCGCGCTGGCCATCGACAAGTCGGGACACCGGGTCAGCACCCTGCTCAGCCAGTTCGGCACCACACTGCTCGACGAGGACGGCGTGGCCCTCGACGCGGGTGCCGCGGAGGAGGCGGTCGGACTGCTGGTCGAGCTGATGGAGACCGACGCGATGTCAGGGGACTTCTGGCTGCAGTCCGGCAGCCGCTACGAGGGCGCGAACGAGATCTTCGCGGCCGAGGAAGTGCCCGTCTACCTGGCCGGCAACTGGATGGTGGCCGAGTTCGCCGAGTCCGTCCAGTTCGAGTGGGCGGTTGCACCGAACCCGTGCGCGGAGCGCTGCGGTGGATTCCCGGGCGGGAAGTTCATGGCAGCGTTCGAGCGCAGCGACAACCCGGAGCTGGCCGCCGCCTTCGTGCAGTGGATGAACCGCACTGAGCAGCAGGAGCGGCTGGTCGGCGAGGCGCTCTTCCTGCCGACGCGTCAGGACCTCGTCTCCCAGGGGATCGACTACCCGCAGCGCGGACCCGACATGGAGGTGTTCCTCGCGGACGTCAAGCGGACACCGGAGGATACCTATGAATCCAACGCGCACCCTGCGTTCGGCGCGACGGCCGACTACCTGGCCGAGGAGATCTCCGAGACGCTCGCCGAGGAGCAGGACGTGGCGACCGCCGTCGAGGACACCATCGCGGAGGCGGAGGAGCTGGTCGAGGACGCGCAGTGAGCCGTACGACGACGGAGCAGCCGGCTCGACGTCGGGGCCGGCACGGGGGGATCAAGGGGCGACGACTCGCGCCGTACCTGTTCGTGGCGCCCAACATGTTGATCTTCGGCCTGTTCACCATCTGGCCGGCCCTCAACGGGTTCAACATCAGCTTCTACGACTCCGACGACGGGCGGACCTTCTCCTTCGTCGGGACCGACAACTACGCCGACATCCTCCGTGAGGACGAGTTCTGGGAGGTCGTGCGCAACACCCTCACCTTCGTCGTCGCGTTCGTCGCCTTCACCACGGTCGCCGCGATCGCGCTCTCGTTACTGCTGAACGCGCAGCTGCGCGGCCGGGGTATTCTGCGGGCCGCATACTTCCTGCCGGTGCTGATCTCGCCGATCGTGGTCGGGCTGATCTGGAACTGGGCCCTGGAACGACAGGTCGGTCTCGTCAACACGGTCCTGGAGGCGGTCGGGCTCGGCCAGCCCGGCTGGCTGCTGGACCCGCAGCTGGCGATGGGGAGCACGGTGCTGGTCGGACTGTGGACCCATGTCGGGTTCTTCGCGCTGATCCTGCTCGCCGGGCTGCAGGCGATCGACCCGAACCTGAACGAGGCCGCCGGCCTCGACGGTGCCAGCGCATGGCAGCGGACCCGGCACGTGACGCTGCCACTGCTCAAACCGACCACGTTCGTCGTGGTCATCCTCGCCACCATCACCGGTTTCCAGGCCTTCGACTTCATCTACACGCTCACCGGTGGCGGGCCGGTCGGAGCGACCACACTGATCGTGCAGAACATCTACGAGCAGGCGTTCGTGTCGCCGATCGAGTACGGCCTGGCGAGCGCGGCCAGCGTGCTCCTGTTCATCGTCATCTTCGGGGTCACGTTCGCCAACTACCTGTTCGCCCGCAGGGCGGATGCCACGTGAGCCGACAAGCAGCCGTCGACCGGTCGCGACCCGCGACCGGCGGTGGCAGCGGGCGCTGGGTCTCGACCTCCGATCGCCGACCGCCCTCGACCGGCGTGGTCGTCCGCTCGACCGTCTTGGTCGTGGGCGCGATCTTGATGCTCATCCCGATTGTCTGGGCGGTGCTCAGCTCGTTCAAGTCGCGTACCGAGCTCGCCTCCCGGCCACCGTCGGTCCTGCCGGAGCGCTTCGGCATCGACAACTACACCGGGGCGCTGTCGTCGTTCAGCTTCGGCCAGTACTTTCTGAACAGCGTGATCGTCACGGTGGCCGCGACCGTGCTGACTTTGGCGATCAACTCGATGGCCGCGTACGCGCTGGCCAAGTACAACTTCCGGGGCAGGGACTTTCTCTTCCTGCTAACGCTGGCCACCATCATGATCCCGCTGCAGGTGATCCTGTTGCCGGTCTACCAGGTGGTGTCATCGTTGGGTCTGGTCAACTCGCTGTGGGGCATGATCATCCCTCCAGCGGCGACACCCACCGGCGTGTTCCTGCTGCGGCAGTACATGCTCACGCTGCCGGACGACACCCTCGAGGCCGCGCGTATCGACGGGGCGGGCGAGTTCCAGATCTTCTGGCGAATCGTGCTCCCGCTGTGCCGACCGGCGCTGGCGGTCGTCGCGATCTTCTCGGTGATCTGGCGCTGGAACGACTTCCTGTGGCCGCTCATCATCGCCCAGGACGAGTCGGTCTACACCCTGCCGGTCGCGCTCGCCCGCTTCTCCAGCCAGCAGGTCGTCCCGTTCAACCTGGTCCTGGCCATGTCCGTGCTGTCCATGCTCCCGGTGATCATTTTGTTCCTGCTGATGCAACGACAGATCGTGGCCGGCATCGCACAGACGGGGATGAAGTGACCGACTCACGCGACCCGGGTGCACCCACCGGCCGCACGGTGCACGCGCTCGGGCCCACCGGGGAGATCCGCGACTGGCTGGTCAGCCCGGCCTGGTCGGGTCCGTGCGATGACCTCGACGACGTCCTCGCCGCCGACGGCACGCCGTGGGGGGAGGACGGCCGGTGGGCGCTCACCAACGGACCCGACTCCACGCCGTTGAAGCAGCGCCTCCATGCACTTCATCCCCTCGTCACCGACCAACCGCTGCCAACGCCGGTGGAGGGCGAACCACTGCGCTGGATCGCGCCCGTCGGGGCCCGCCTCGACCAAGGCACCTGGTCGCGGGAGCACACCGGGGAGGACGGGCTGCTCGACTGGAGCCGGTTCTGCTTCGTCCCGGAGTACCGACACGCGATCGCCGCCGTCCAGCTCGAGGTCGACCAGGCCGAGTGGCGAACCTTCGAGCTCGCCAGCACCGGCCCGCTGGCCGCGTGGGTCGGCGACGACCTGGTCGCCACCACAGACACGGTCTCGTACATGGAGCCGCTGGCGCACCGGCTGTCGGTGCGGCTGCGCTCGGGCACGACCAGACTGCTGATCGCCACCTGGCAAGTCGCCTTCCGCGAGGTCCGGCACGTCGCGCGGGTCCGCGTGCACGGCCTCCCGGTGCGGGTCGTCCTGCCGTCGCCGGGCGCCGACGAGTACGCGACCGCCACCGGCGAGCAGGTGCTCGCCGACGTCGGCGTGCGTTCCTGGGCACTGGTCGACGGCATCGCCCGGCTGCACGGCCCGGACGGAGCCGCGCTCACGGTCGCGATCGGCGACGGAGCTGCCCGGCGGCTCCGGTTGTCCGGTGGGGTGGCGGAGCTCGACCTGGTTCACGACCGGGCCAGCGACCCGACGGGTTCGGACACCGCCTCAATGCTGGACAGCGGTGAGACCCAGCTGACGGTCCGTGTCGACGACGAGCGCAGTGCGACGTACCGGCGGCTGCAGGTGGCGGTGCTGCCACCGGACCACCGTGAGGAGCCCGCGCGCGACGAGCCCGAGGTCTGGCGGCGTGAGCTGCTCGAGCACGTCGCGGCCGGGGCGCCGGGCACCGCCCGCGCGCTGGCCCGCTGCGCCCTGGATCCCGGCTCGCCGCTGGACGCTGGCGACCTGCGGCCGGCCCTGGACATGGTCGGCGCCCGCGCTGACTGCGCAGACTTCGAGGCCGTCGGACTCGTCGTGGCCTGGCGGCGCATCCCGGCGGACCACTGGCCACCGGGGGCGCGCGAACGGGTGCGGCGTGCTCTGACGGGGTTCAAGTACTGGATCGACCAGCCGGGGCTGGACGCAATGTGCTACTTCACTGAGAACCACCAGATGGTGTGGCATACCGCGGAGACCCTGGTCGGAGAGGTGTTCGAGCATGACACGTTCGCCAACTCAGGCTGGAACGGCGTCCAGCACGCCGAGCACGGCCGCCGCCTCGCCCAGGAATGGATGGGCCGCAAGCTGGCCGGGGGCTTCAGCGAGTTCGACTCCAACGCCTACCTGGCGATCGACTCACTGGCCCTGGCTGCGCTCGTCGATCTGGCCGATGACCCACGGGTGCGCGGTCAGGCCGAGGCACTGCTCGACAAGCTGCTCCTGACCCTGGCCGCCAACTCCTGGCGCGGAGTGCACGGCGCGGCGCACGGCCGCTCGTACACCCCGACGCTGCGCTCGGCGCGCTTCGAGGAGACCGCCCCGATCATGCGGCTGCTGTGGGGTACCGGGACGCTCAACTCCGCGGTGCTCCCCGCGACCGTCCTCGCGACCGCGCACCGCTACGCCGTACCACCGCTGGTACGCCGGGTCGCCACCGCACTCGACGAGGACTGGGACGGCCGCCAGGTCTACCGAGGCGGCTACCGCGACCACCACGACTTGCTGCAGCGGCCGTACCGCTCGGACCTGCGGGTGTGGCGCACCCGGTCGGCGATGCTGTCCTCGGTGCAGGACTACCGGGCCGGGCTTCCGGGGCTGCAGGAGCACGTGTGGGGCGCGACGCTCGGCCCCGAGGTGCAGGTGTTCGCGACGCACCCGGCCGCGTCGTCGCACTCCGCGTCGGCCCGCCCGAACGCCTGGGCGGGTCAACGGGTGCTGCCCCGCGTTCGCCAGCACCGCGATACCGTCCTGGTCCTGCACGCCTTCCCGGCCGACGAGCTAGGCGCGACCACCCACCTGTGGTTCCCGGCGCCGCTGATGGATGAAGTCGCCGAGGTGAGGTCTTGGCTGGCGGGGCGGGTCGGCGACGGGTACGTCGCGGTGGCGACCGCCGGTGGCTTCCGGCCCCGCGGTGGCCGGCACCGAGGCGCCGAGGAGTGGGAGCCTCGCGGACCCGGATCGGCCTACGTCGCGACGGTCGGCCGGTCCGGCGTCGACACGACGTTCGCGGACTTCGTGTCCTCGCTGGCTGAGCCGGCGTTCGAGGACGCAGCGGCCAGCCGGCGCCCGTCGGCGAGCTGGGTGGCGCGCGACGGTCGCCTGCTGACGTTGGACTGGGACGGCCCGTTCATCGTCGACGGGAGCCCGGTCGACCTCGGGGCAGACGGCCGACCGGAGGCGCCGCCGCACCTCAGCAACCCCGCCTGCCAGGTGGAGCTCGGTGCCCCGCGGCTGGAGGCTGCGTGCGCCGGCGAGCGGTTGGTCCTGGACCTGGTCGAGGGTCGGCGGCTGGAGCCTCACACCCGTGTGGAGGTCCCCGATGGTGGGTGAGGACCTCACGTCGGCCGGACTTGCGGCCGCACCGGCGCCCGCGGTTCCCGTCGAGGCCCTGACCGTCACGCAGCTGGCGGCGCTCGGCGACCGGATCGCGAACCGCACCTGGGCCGCCGGCCTGCCCTGCTGGTTCTGGGGCGAGGGGGTGTACCTGCTGGGCGAGCTGCGGTTGGCGCAGGCGCTCGGGCGGCCGTGCCCTGCTCGCATCCTGGACTGGTTCGACGCGCAGGTACGTGCCGGCGTACGCGTCGAGCACGTCAACGACCTTGCCCCAGGTACGGCCGCCGTGCTCGCTGCCGACGCGGGCCGCCCCTCGTACCTCGGACTGGTCCGTGCGCTGGCGACATGGGCGATGAGCGATTCGTTGGCGAGCCGTGCGCCCGGCGGAGCCCTGGAGCACTGGCCCGGAGCGGTGTGGGCGGACACGACGTTGATGGCAGCGGTGCCTCTGGGCCATCTCGGCGCGGCGACCGGTGACCGCGCGCTGTTGATCGAGTGCGGCCGCCAGCTCGTTGCCCATGCGGAGACGTTGCAGCACCCGCGGACCGCGCTCTACGCCCACGGGTCTCACCGGGGCGAGACACTGTGGTGCTACTGGGCCCGCGGCAACGCCTGGGCGGCGTTGGCCGGGGTGGAGTTCCTCGAGCTGGTCGCCTCGCTGCCCGCCGGCAACGGCCCGGCGCCGGATCTGTCGGACCTGGCCGAGGAGATCGCCGACGCGCTGCGCCGGCAGCTGCGCGCGCTCGCCGCATGCCAGCCGTCACACGGGGCGTGGGACGTCCTCGTCGACGGCTGGCCGGAGACAGCCGGCATCGTCGACGCCTCGGCGGTGGCGGGGATCGCTGCGGCGGCGCTACGCGCGGCGCAGGTGGTGCCCGATCTCGGCGACGAGGTCACCACGGCGGGGTGGCGCGCCGCACGCGCGGCGCTGAGTTTTGTCGCGGATGACGGCACACTCACCCGGACGAGCGCCGGCACCGTGCTGCAGCTGGTGCCGTTCGGCTACAGCGTCATCCGCGACGACCGCCTCCAGCTGTGGGGCCAGGGGCTTGCGCTTCACGCGGTGGCGGCGGTGCTCGACGCCCTGTCCCGTGGGGAGTGGCCGCGATGAGCTGGTCCGGCCGCGGTCCGGTGCTGTGCGTGGGCGAGGCTCTGGTCGCGCTCGTCCCTGCCGACGGGACCTCGCTGCAGGCGGCAACGGCCCTGACCGTGTCGGCCGCAGGAGCAGAGCTCAACGTGGCGGTGCATCTGGCGCGGTTGGGGGTGCCGGTGCGGTTCGCCGGCCGGGTGGGGGACGACCCGCTGGGTCGCCGGCTGCAGGACACCCTCGCTGCCGAGGCCGTGGGCGTCGATGCGCTGAGCTTGGTGGGCGGCCTGCCGACCGGTATCTACGTCAAGGACCCGGGTCCGCCGGGCACCGGCGTGCACTACTACCGGGCGGACACGGCTGCGTCGACCC
>JACCXZ010000113.1 GCA_013696745.1 Nocardioidaceae bacterium
GCACGGGGCCCCCAGACCGCCGGCTCCGGCACCCCTGGCGGCCGCATCGTCCGCCGTGCCGGTGCGGACTGCGCGTGCGAGCTGTCCGACTCCCCCGGTTCCTTGGCCCCGGGCCACGGCTGTGCGACCCGCGAGGCCAGCACGAAGTCCTTGCGCAACGGGTGACCCTCGAAGTCCTCGGGCAGCAGCAGGATGTCCATCGCGACCCCGCCGGTGAACTCGACCCCGAACATCTCGTGGGTCTCCCGCTCGTGCCACCCGGCCCCGGCGTACACCGGCACCAGCGAGTCGAGCACGGGCCGGGTGCGCGGCAGCAGCGTGCGCAGGCAGACGTGCTCGACCGGTTGTCCGAGCCGGGCGAGGTGCACGACGACCCGGAAGCCGTCGCTGAGCTCGTCGACCGCGGACAACCAGTCCAAGTAGGTGGCGCCGCAGTCGTCACGCAGCCGCCGGGCGGTCTCGACCCAGCGGTCGGCGGGCAGGTCGATCGCCAGCGGGCCGAACGTGTCGTCGGTCGCCGGCGGTTCCCCGAGCACCCCTGTCAGGGCCTCCACCACCGACGCCGACCAGCCGGTCTCGTCGCTCACGGGGTGACCTCGGGCGGCCGGATCAGCGGCTGGCGCAGCGAAGCCGCATCCCGCTGTCCCGAGCCCTGGGCGTAGCGCTGGGGCAGGGACTCCCCGGCGATCTGCTCCTGCAGCTTCACGATGCCCTGCAGCAACGCCTCCGGCCGCGGCGGACATCCCGGCACGTAGACGTCCACCGGGATGATCTGGTCGACGCCCTTGGTGACGCAGTAGGAGTCCCAGTACGGGCCGCCGGAGTTGGCGCACGAGCCGAAGCTGATGACGTACTTGGGCTCCGGCATCTGTTCGTACAGCCGCTTGATCGCCGGCGCCATCTTGTCGGTGACGGTGCCCGACACCACCATGAGGTCGGCCTGGCGAGGACCTGGCGCGAACGGGATGACGCCGAGCCGGATGAAGTCGTGGCGGGCCATCGACGTGGCGATGAACTCGATCGCGCAGCAGGCCAGGCCGAAGTTGAAGACCCACAGCGAGTACGCCCGCCCCCAGTTGAGGACGAAGCGGACCGGTTTGGGCGCGAGCGTCGACCCCGGGCCCAGTGTCGGGTCCGGGAGCGAGACCGGGGCCGGCGCGGCGCCGGGAGCGAGGTCGGTCATGTCCACGTCAGCACCCCGGTACGCCAGGCGTACACCAGCCCGACGGCGATGAACGCGACGAAGATCGCCATCTCCACCACGCTCACCCAGCCGATCGCCACGAACACCGTCGCCCACGGGAACAGGAACACCGCGTCGACGGCGAAGACGACGTACAGGTAGGCGTAGACGTAGTAGCGCACATGCACCTGTGCCCAGCCGTCGCCGACCGGGTCCACGCCGGACTCGTAGGTGAGCAGCTTCTGGTGTGTCGGGCGTGACGGGCGCAGGAAACGGTTCGCGCCCAGCATGCCCGCGGCCAGCCCGGCACCCACCAGCGCGACCGCCAGCACGATGACGTACGCCGAGCCGTACTCACCGGGATAGCCGGACACGTGGGTGAGTCTAGGGGTTCGGCCGGCTGTGACGAGGAGACTCAGCGAGCAAGCTGTCGGACCTCAGGAACGGCGAGTCGGCGACCAGCGGCACCGCGCAGGTTCAGCTGGTGCTGGACCGCTTCCACCGGCAGGCCGGCGGCTTCCGTGGCGAGCGGCGGAGCGAGCTGCTCCCCCGAAGCTGGGGTCGACGCTGAGCGTGGCGCCCATCGCGTTGAGCAGCAGCTGGGCGGTGCGCACCTGCTCACCGGAGGACCCGACACTCGGTGGCGTTGCAGTCACGGTGCCCGTAGATCGCACTGGTCGGGATGGCGTACTGGTCGCACATGTAGGCCACCAGGGTGACCAGCGAGCGTCGACCCATCCTCGGTCGAAGTGGCTGTTCTGGATGCTGCGCAAGATCGCGTACGCCCGCTGCACCGAGTAGTCCGTGCTGGCACCGGCTGTGTGGTGCACGATCGCCATCGTCGGAGGCTGCTGCAGCGGCTCGTCGACGAGGCGGGGTCGGCGCGTCCGTGTCAGGGTGGGACACATGACTTCTGCACGCCGTGTCGGCGACCTGTCCATGAGCCCGGTGGGCCTCGGTGCCATGCCCCTGTCGGTCGAGGGTCATCCCGACGCAGAACGCTCCCGTGCCACCATCCACGCGGCCCTGGACGCAGGCGTCACCCTCATCGACACGGCGGACGCGTACACCCCCGACGGGCAGCTCGGCCACAACGAGCGCGTCGTGGCCGACGCCCTGCAGTCTCGCGGCGACACCGCCGGCGTGCTGGTCGCCACCAAGGGTGGTCACACCCGCGACGGAGGGGAGTGGGGCCTCAACGGCCGTCCCGGGTACCTCCGGCAGGCGTGTGAGGCGTCCCTGCGGGCACTGGGGGTCGACTCGATCGGCCTCTACCAGCACCACCGACCCGATCCCGAGGTCCCGTACGCCGACACCATGGGCGGCCTAGCAGCACTGCTGGACGCCGGCCTGGTCGAGCGGGTCGGCATCTCCAACGCCGATCGGGACCAGATCCGGGAGGCCCAGGACATCCTCGGCGACGGGTTGGTCAGCGTGCAGAACCAGCTGTCCCCGAAGTTCCGCTCCAGCCTGCCCGAGCTCGAACTGTGCACCGAGCTCGGCATCGCCTTTTTGCCGTGGAGCCCGCTGGGTGGCGCGCGGGAGGCAGCCGACCTCGGTTCGACCCATTCGGACTTCGCCACGGTCGCCGACCGACACGGTGTGAGCCCGCAGCAGGTCTGCCTCGCCTGGCTGCTGGCGCTGTCGCCGGTGTGCCTGCCGATTCCCGGGTCCTCGCGACCGGAGTCGATCCGCGACTCCGTCGCCGCCGCACAGGTGCGGCTGAGCCAGGACGAGATAGCCGAGCTGTCCGCGGCGTGACATACGGTTGACAGCGGCAGTAACCGTCAGAGGGGTCGTTGGTGTCCAAGCAGGTCAAACAGCTCGAGCGCGTCATCATCCGGTTCGCAGGTGACTCCGGCGACGGCATGCAGCTGACGGGGGCACGCTTCACCGCGGAGACGGCTGCGTTCGGCAACGACTTGTCGACCCTGCCGAGCTTCCCGGCGGAGATCCGGGCGCCGGCCGGGACGATGGCAGGGGTGTCCAGCTTCCAGGTGCACTTCGCCGACTTCGACATCCTGACCCCCGGCGACTCCCCTGACGTGCTGGTGGCAATGAACCCGGCCGCACTGCGCGCCAACCGTCCGGACCTGCGCCCCGGCGCCAGCGTCATCGTCGACACCCACGACTTCACCAAGCGCAACCTGGCCCGCGCCGGCTACGAGCAGAACCCGCTGGAGGACGGCTCGCTGGAGGACTTCAACCTGCACGCGCTGGACCTGACCGCGACCACGGTGGAGGCGGTCAAGGACTTCGGGTTGTCCCGCAAGGACGCGGCGCGGGCCAAGAACATGTTCGCGCTCGGGCTGCTGTCGTGGATGTACGGACGTCCCACCGAGCCGACCATCGAGTTCCTCTCCACCACGTTCGCCGCCAAGGCCGACCTGCGCGACGCCAACATCACCGCCTTCCGCGCCGGCTGGAACTTCGGCGAGACGACGGAGGCGTTCGCGGTCCGGTACGAGGTGAGACCGGCCGCGATGGCACAGGGGCGCTATCGCAACATCACCGGCAACCTGGCGCTGGCGTACGGGCTGATCGCCGCCGGGCGGCTGTCCGGCCTGCCGGTGTTCCTCGGCGCCTACCCGATAACCCCGGCCTCCGACGTCCTGCACGAGCTGAGCAAGCACAAGAACTTCGGGGTCACGACCTTTCAGGCCGAGGACGAGATCGCCGGGGTCGGGGCCGCACTCGGAGCCGCCTACGGCGGGCACCTCGGGGTGACCGCCACGTCGGGTCCGGGTATCGCGCTCAAGGCCGAGACGATCGGCCTGGCCGTCATGCTCGAACTGCCGCTGGTGATCTGCGACATCCAGCGCGGCGGTCCCTCCACAGGCCTGCCGACCAAGACCGAGCAGGCCGACCTGCTGCAGGCGAAGTTCGGGCGCAATGGCGAGGCACCGCTGCCGATCGTGGCGCCACGCTCGCCGACCGACTGCTTCGACGCCGCGATCGAGGCCGCTCGGATCGCCGTCACCTACCGCACGCCGGTGATGCTCCTCTCGGACGGCTACCTGGCCAACGGCTCCGAGCCGTGGCTGCTGCCGGACATCGACGCGCTGCCGCGCATCGAGCCCGACTTCGCCCGTACCACGAACCACACGGTGCAGGGCAAGGACGGCGAGGACGTGCAGACGTTCTGGCCGTACCAGCGCGACCCGCAGACGCTGGCCCGGCCGTGGGCGATCCCGGGCACGCCGGGCCTCGAGCACCGCATCGGCGGCCTGGAGAAGGAGGACGGGTCCGGCGACATCTCCTACGAGCCGGCCAACCACGACCTGATGGTCCGCACCCGTGCCGCCAAGGTGGCCAGGGTCGCAGAGACGATCGGCCGCACGTACGTCGACGACCCGACCGGCGACGCCCGGACGCTGGTGGTCGGCTGGGGCTCGACGTACGGGCCGATCGGTGCGGGGGTGCGCCGGGTCCGCCGCGAGGGGATCGCCGTCGCGCAGGCGCACCTGCGTCACCTCAACCCGTTCCCCGCCGACCTCGGCGAGGTGCTGCACCGCTACGACCGGGTGTTGGTGCCCGAGATGAACCTGGGCCAGCTGTCGATGCTGCTGCGGGCGGAGTTCCTCATCGACGCCGTCGGCTACCACCAGGTACGCGGCCTGCCCTTCCGCGCCGAGGAGCTCGCCGACGTCATCCGCGAGCTGGCCACCACGAAGGAGACATCCCCATGACGACGCTGGACGAGGGCACGGACCTCGGGATGCCCGAACTACGCCGCGACGGCCTGTTCGGCGTCCCCGCCGCGCCGGACCCCGGCACCCGCAAGGAGTTCACCTCCGACCAGGAGGTTCGCTGGTGCCCCGGCTGTGGTGACTACGCAGTGCTTGCCGCCGTGCAGGGGTTCCTGCCCGAGCTCGGGCTCAAGCGCGAGAACATCACCTTCGTGTCAGGCATCGGCTGCTCCTCGCGCTTCCCGTACTACCTCGACACGTTCGGGATGCACTCGATCCACGGCCGGGCGCCGGCCATCGCGACCGGTCTGGCCACCGCGCGCGGGGACCTGTCGGTCTGGGTGGTGACCGGGGACGGCGACGCACTGTCGATCGGGGGGAACCACCTGATCCATGCCCTGCGTCGCAACGTCAACCTGACCATCCTGCTGTTCAACAACCGGATCTACGGTCTGACCAAGGGCCAGTACTCCCCCACGTCGGAGACCGGCAAGGTGACCAAGTCGACGCCGATGGGCTCGATCGACGCGCCGTTCAACCCGGTGTCGCTGGCGCTGGGCGCCGAGGCGACGTTCGTGGCGCGGACCGTCGACTCCGACCGTGCCCACCTGACGTCTGTGCTGCGCCAGGCGGCGGCTCACCGTGGCACCGCGCTGGTCGAGATCTTCCAGAACTGCCCGATCTTCAACGACGGAGCTTTCGACTCCTTCAAGGGCAGGGACACCGAGGGCTCGATCATCCCGTTGGTGCACGGTCAGCCGGTCCGCTTCGGCGCCGACGGGTCGCTGGGGGTCGTGCGGGCACCGGGCGGCGGGGTGCGCATCGTGGAGACCTCCTCGGTCGGCGACGGCGATCTGCTCGTGCACGATGCGCACGCCGACGACGCCTCCACCGCGTTCGCGTTGTCGCGCCTCACCGATGCCGGGCACCTGCACCAGGCGCCGATCGGCATCTTCCGGCAGGTGGAGCGCCCGACGTACGACGACCTGGCCCGTCAGCAGGTGAGCACCGCCCGCGAGTCGCTCGGCGACGGCGACCTTGCCACGCTGATCGCCGGCAAGGACGCCTGGACCGTCCCTGCCTGACCCGGCTGCGGTTTCCCAGGGTCCCCTGGTAAACCGCACCGCCCACGGGTTGCATCCCATGGGGAGTGCCAGCATGCCATGGGGAGTTGGCCCCGAA